>JBBQRM010000568.1:0-2063 GCA_038214855.1 Rhodobacterales bacterium
GGCGGTCGCGGCCCACGCGCAGCATCGTCTTCACGAAGTTGCCGCCGTGCGCGGAGAAGACCCAGGCGGTGCGCAGGATCACCGCGTCGCCGCCTGCCGCCGTCACCGCCCGCTCTCCCGCGAGCTTGGTCGCGCCGTAGACGCCGAGCGGGCCCACCGGATCGTCCTCCCGCCAGGGCCGGTCGGCGGCGCCGTCGAAGACGTAGTCGGTGGAGACGTGCAGGAACGGCAGGCCCCGCGCCGCGCATTCCCGCGCCATGGCCGCCGGGGCCTCGGCATTGATCGCCTGCGCGAGGTCGGGCTCCTCCTCGGCGCGGTCGACGGCGGTATAGGCTGCGGCGTTGATCACCACGTCGGCGTCGGTCTCCGCCACGGCCCGGGCGCAGGCGTCGGGGTCCGTCAGGTCCGCCTCCGCCCTGCCGAGCGCCTGCGCGTCGAAACCCCGTGCCGCCGCGGCCAGCATCAGCTCGCGGCCAACCTGTCCGGTGGCGCCGAAGACCAGCGCGCGCATCAGCCGCCGACCCGCTTCAGGCCCAGCCGGTCGAGCGAATGGCCCCGCGCCTGGATCGCCTGCCACCAGTTGCGGTTCTCGAGGTACCAGGCGACGGTGCGGCGCAGCCCCTCGTCGAGCGTCACCGACGGCCGCCAGCCGAGCTCGTCGCGGATCTTGGTGGCGTCGATCGCATAGCGGAAGTCGTGGCCGGGGCGGTCGGTGACGAAGCGGATCAGCCGGTCGTGGGGTGCCGCCTCGGGCTCCATCTCGTCCATCAGCGCGCAGATCCGGCGCACGATGTCGATGTTGCGGGCCTCGGCATTGCCGCCGATGTTGTAGCTCTCGCCGGTCCGGCCCCGCGTCACCACTTCGAGGAGCGCCGTCGCGTGGTCCTCGACATAGAGCCAGTCGCGGACGTTCTCGCCCTGGCCGTAGACCGGGATGTCGCGGCCTGCGAGCGCGTTCAGGATCACCACCGGGATCAGCTTCTCGGGGAAGTGGAACGGCCCGTAATTGTTCGAGCAATTCGACAGAACCACCGGCAACCCGTAGGTCTCGCCCCAGGCCCGCACCAGATGATCGGAGGCGGCCTTGGAGGCGGAATAGGGCGAGTTCGGCGCGTAGGGCGTCGCTTCGGTGAAGGCGCCCGTCGCGCCCAGCGTGCCGAACACCTCGTCGGTAGAGATGTGGTGGAAGCGGAAGTCGCGGCCTCCGCCCCAATAGGCGCGCGCCGCCTCGAGCAAAGTGTAGGTGCCGGTGATGTTGGTGTCGATGAAGGCCGCCGGCCCGTCGATCGAGCGGTCCACGTGGCTCTCCGCGGCCAGATGCATCACCGCGTCGGGCGCGTGCGTGGCGAAGATGCGGTCGAGCGACGCACGATCGCGGATGTCGGCCCGCTCGAAGGCATAGGTCTCGGCGTCAGCCACCGAGGCGACGTTGGCCGGATTGGCTGCATAAGTGAGCGCGTCGAGATTGACCACCGCGTGGCCAGCGGCCACTGCCTGGCGCACCACCGCCGAGCCGATGAAGCCGGCCCCGCCCGTCACGAGGAGTTTCATGGCGCGTCTCCATGGGCGAAGGGCGAGGTCCAGTCGGCGAAGGCGGGTGCTGTGCGGTCCTTGTCCGACAGGATCACCATGTCCGGGTCCACGCCCCAGTCGATGCCGAGGTCCGGGTCGTTCCAGGCCACCGAGCCGTCGCTGGGGCCATGAAACACGCCGTCGACCTTGTAGATGACATGCGTCGCATCCTCGAGCGTGACGAAGCCGTGGAGAAACCCCCGCGGCACCAGGAGCTGCGCGCCGGTCTCGGCCGCAAGCTCCACCGCCACCCATTGGCCGAAGGTCGGCGAGCCGCGGCGCGCGTCCACCGCCACGTCGCGGATCGCACCGCGCACCACGCGCACGAGCTTGGCCTGCGCATGCGGCGGCGCCTGGTAGTGCAGCCCGCGCAGCGTGCCGGCCCTGGCCGAGAGGCTCTCGTTGTCCTGGACGAACCGCAGGTCGAGCCCCGCCTCGGCCATCCGCGCAGCACTCCAGGTCTCGCAGAAGAACCCGCGCGCGTCCCCGAA
>JBBQRM010000569.1:0-2062 GCA_038214855.1 Rhodobacterales bacterium
GGGTCTTCGAGGGCGACTGGCTGCCCGCCCAGCGTCCGTCGTGGAACTACAAGCGCGCCGAGGGCGGCGGCATCATCTCCGACATGCTCTGCCACTGGCGCTACGTGCTCGACAACACCGTGGCCCCGGTGCGTGCGGTCAGCTGCCTCGGCGCCGTGCACATCCCCGAGCGCCGGGACGAGGCGGGCGAGGCCTACGCCGCCGACGCCGACGACGCGGCCTATGCGACCTTCGAGCTCGAGGGCGGCATCATAGCCCAGATCAACTCGAGCTGGTGCGTGCGGGTCCGCCGCGACGATCTCGTCACCTTCCAAGTCGACGGCACCCACGGATCGGCTGTGGCCGGGCTGCACTCCTGCCGTTCGCAGCACCGGGTCAACACCCCCAAGCCCGTCTGGAACCCAGACGAGCCGCAGACGCTCGACTTCTACGACGGCTGGGCCGAGGTGCCGGACAACACCGTCTTCGACAACGGCTTCAAGGTCCAGTGGACGCAGTTCCTGCGCCACGTCGCCGAGGACGCCCCCTGGCGCTACACGCTGATGGAGGGCGCGAAGGGCGTCCAGCTCGCCGAGCTCGGCTACCAAAGCTGGCGCGAACGCCGCTGGATCGACGTGCCCGAGCTGGAGGTCTGAGAGATGACGACGCTCACCTTGCCCGTCGCCGGCGGTGGCACCGCTCCCCTCGCGCTCACCGCCGGCCCCGCCCCCGCGCCGCCCGAGCGGCCCTGGACCCGCGTGGCCTATGCCGCAGCACATGTGGTCGCCGACCCGCGTGCCGACATCGACCCGTGGGTGAATGCCGCGCTCGACTGGGATCGCACGCTCGCCTTCCGCGAGCACCTCTGGTCGCTCGGCTTCGGCGTCGCCGAGGCGATGGACACCGCGCAGCGCGGCATGGGCCTCGACTGGCCGACCTCGCTCGAGCTGATCCGCCGCTCCGTCGCCGCCTCGGGCGGGCGCCCGATCGCCTGCGGCGCCGGCACCGACCATCTGCCCCCGGGCGAGACCAGCCTCAATGCGGTGATCGCCGCCTACGAGACGCAATGCGAGGCGGTCGAGGCCGCCGGGGGAAGCGTGATCCTGATGGCCTCGCGCGCGCTCGCCGCTGCCGCCCGCGGCCCCGAAGACTACCACCGCGTCTATGCGCGCGTGCTCGGCGGCCTCGCGCAGCCCGCGATCCTGCACTGGCTGGGGGAGATGTTCGATCCGGCGCTGGCCGGCTACTGGGGCTCGGCCGACCACATGGTCGCGATGGACACCTGCCACGCCGTCGTGCTCGAGAACGAGACCAAGGTCGACGGCATCAAGGTCTCGCTGCTGTCGGCCGAAAAGGAGATCGCCCTGCGCCGCCGCCTGCCGCAGGGCGTGCGGATGTATACCGGCGACGACTTCAACTACCCCGCGCTGATCGAGGGCGACGGCGAGGGGTATTCCGACGCGCTGCTCGGCATCTTCGACCCGATCGCAAGTGCTGCCGCCCGCGCCCTCTCGGCCTTGGCCGAGGACGACGCGCCTGGCTATCACGCCGCCTTCGATCCGACGGTGCCGCTGTCGCGCCATGTGTTCCGCGCGCCCACGCGCTTCTACAAGACCGGCGTGGTGTTTCTCGCCTATCTCGCCGGGCACCAGGACCATTTCACCATGGTCGGCGGCCAGGAGAGCGCCCGCTCGACGCTGCATCTGGCCGAGATCGTCCGCCTCGCAAACGCGGCCCGCCTCTTTCCCGACCCCGAGGCCGTCGCCGCCCGCGCACTCCCGGTCTTCGCCGCCCGCGGCGTGGCGGCCTGATGCTCGAGCCTGCGCGCCTGTCGCTCAACACCGCCACCGTGCGCGCGCAATGGGACCTGCGCGCCTGCGTCGAGGGCTGCGCCCGCCACGGTCTCGGCGGCATCGCCCCGTGGCGCGACGTGTTGCAAGCGGCGGGGGTGGCCGAGGGCGCGCGGATGATCCGCGACGCCGGCCTGCGCGTCAGCGGCCTCTGCCGCGGCGGCTGGTACACGGCCGAGGGCGCGCTCGGCGCCGCGGTCCTCGACGACAACCGCCGCGCGGTGGACGAGGCC
>JBBQRM010000570.1:0-2058 GCA_038214855.1 Rhodobacterales bacterium
CGGGCCTCGACGCCGGCGCGCACCACCTCGGGCGTCATCGGGCCTGGCTCGGGGCACCACTTGGTGAACGCGTACGCCCGTGTTCGGCGCAGAACCTCACCCGCGATCAGCTCGGCGTTGCCGTAGTGGTCGGCCATGTCGAACGTGTCGAAGCCCGCGGTCGCGTAGGCCTCGAGCGCGGACGCAGCGGCGTCGATGTCCACCGGGGCGTCCCGCTCCTGGTCCGCGACCTGCCACAGGCCGGTGAGGATGCGGGAGATGGTCATCCCCGCGAGTTCGGTCCGGTCGGGACGCATCGGCGGGCTCACGGCAGCCGGCGGGAAACGGCGGCGCGCTCGGGGATCAACCCCTGCGGGCGCAGGACGAGGATCGCACAGAGGAAGACGCCGATGGCCACGATCTGCAGCGAGGCCGCGCGGGCCTGCTCGGCGGGCGGGAAGACCTCGGCGATCACCGCGCCCGACAGCGCCCAGATCGCCCAGACGAGGAGCGCGCCGGCGATGGCGCCGCGGTTGTTGCCCGAGCCCCCGACGATCAGCATCGCCCAGACCTGGAAGGTCATCGTCGGCAGGTAGTTGCCCGGGGCGATGAAGCCTACGAACTGCGCCTGCACCCCGCCGGCGAGCGCCATGACCGCACCCCCCAGCACGAAGGCCTGGAGCCGCAGCGCCGCAGGCGACTTGCCGAGCGCCTGGGCTGCGGTCTCGTCCTCGCGCACGGCGCGCAGCAGCCGCCCCCAGGGGCTGCGCGCGAGGTGCTGGAGCAGCAGGTAGAGGCAGGCCACGAGCGCCGCGGTCAGCGCGAGGTTCGCGAGATTGAAGCCAAGGCCGCGGGCGCTCGCGAAAGGCCGCGGGATGAAGCCGATCCCGAAGGTGCCGCCGGTGAGGGCTTCCGCGTTCTGGAACACGAGCTGGAGCGTCACCGCGATGCCGAAGGTCGTGATCGCGAGATAATCGGCGCGCATCCTGATGGTGAGCAGCCCCACCAGCACCGCGAGCACCGCGCCCGCAGCCGCAGCCGCAGCCCAGCCGAGCGGGATGGGAAGCGCGAAGCCGCCGATCCGATCCGGCGTCTGCGGCGTGGTCAGGATCGCCGAGACATAGGCGCCGATCCCGACGAACCCGGCGACGCCGACGTTGAAGAGCCCGGTCTGGCCCCACTGGACGTTGAGCCCGAGGCAGATGATCGCATAGGTGAGCCCGACGGTCAGGAAGAAGGCCGCGTAGGAGACGAGCTCGAGCGTCATGCGCGCGTCCCGAAAATTCCCTGCGGGCGCAGCAGGAGCACGAGCACGAGGATCGCGAAGGCCACGGAAGCGCGCCATTCCGCGCCGACGATCTGGACCGCGAACGCCTCCGAAAATCCGATGATCAGCCCGCCGAGCATCGCGCCGGGCATCGAGCCGATGCCGCCGAGGATCGCCGCGGCAAAGAGCGGCAGCAGCAGGTCGAACCCCATCGTCGGGCGGATCTGCACGAGCAGCCCCGACATCACCCCGGCGATGCAGGCGAGCCCCGCGCCGAGCGCCCAGGTGATCCGCACCACGCGCCCCGTGTCGATGCCGTAGACGCCGGCCAGCGCCGGATCCTCGCTCACCGCGCGCATCGCCCGCCCGGTGGACGTGCGGGTGAGAAGCGCGTGGAGCGCGAGCACCAGCGCCGCGGTCGCGCCCACGACCATCAGCTGGTCCGGCGTGGCGCGCAGGCCGAGCCCCAGCGGCCGCGCGATCTGGAGTTCGCGGGTGAAATAGGCGGGTCGCGCGGTGAAGAGGAACTCGAGCAGGCTGCGCAAGGCCATCGAGGCGCCGAAGCTCGCCATCACCAGGATGATCGCATCGGCTCCGCGCGCACGCAGCCGCGCGAAGAGCACGGCGTCGAGCGCGAGCGCGAGCGCGGCCGCAAGCCCCACCCCGCCCAGCACCGCGAGAGGCAGCGACCAGCCGAAGCTGAAGGGCACGAGCGGCGCCGTAGCAGCGACCCCGCCGATCAGCCCCGCGAGCGTGAGCGTGAGATAGGCCCCCCAGGTGAGGAAATCCGCATGGGTGAAATTGGCGAAGCG
>JBBQRM010000571.1:0-2050 GCA_038214855.1 Rhodobacterales bacterium
CGGACGGATCGGCCGCCGCGCCATCGAGATCGCCCGCGGCTTCGGGATGGAGGTGATGGCGCATGACGTCCACCCCGACCCGCAGGTCGCGGCGCAGCTGGGCTTCGCCTATGCCGGGCTCGACGAGATCCTCGCGGCGGCGGACGTGCTGACGTTGCACGTGCCGGCGACGCCGGGCACCGCGCATCTGATCGGCGACCGCGAATTCGGACTGATGAAGCGGGGGGCGGTCCTCATGAACACCGCCCGCGGCAACGTCGTCGACGTGCCGGCGCTGGTGCGGGCGCTCGCCGACGGCAAGCTCCGCGCCGCCGGGCTCGACGTCCTGCCGCAGGAGCCGCTGATCTGCGAGGAGGCGCAGATCTTCCGCGGGGAATGGTCCGAGGGACACGACCTCAAGGCGCTCGTCGCCAATCATGTGCTGCTGCGCTTCCCGAACGTCGTTGTCACGCCGCACACCGCCTACAACACCGAAGCCGCCGTCCGCCGCATCATCGACACCACGCTTGCCAACATCGAGACCTTTGCCGGCGGACAGCCGCAGAACGTGATCCCCCCGCCGGGCGGGAGCGCCGGATAACACCGGTTTTCGCAGCGCGCTCACCCCAAACGCGGGAATAGGAGACACCGCGATGAACAGACACACCGATCCCGCAGGTCGTGACGGCGCCGGCCAGCTATATCTAGAACGACCTTCGGGAGCTCCGCGAGCTTCTCACCTCCGACGAGGTGAACGAGGTCGCGATCAATCCCGATGGCCTGGTCTGGACCGAATTCGCCCATCACGCGCATATGCAGCGCTCTGAGCTGTTCTTCGCGCAGACGAAGATCAGGAGCCTCGGCACCCACCTCGCCGGCGAGACCAGCAACGCACTTGGCCCGAACCGACCGATCGTCTCCGGCCGGGTCGTGGCCTTCGACCAATCGCTGCGGGTGCAGATCATCGTGCCGCCGGCGATCGAGACGGGCGTCTCGCTCTCGATCCGGAAATACGTCTCGCGCATCCTCGATCTTGGCGAGATCGGGTTTCTCGAAGGCCGACAGGTGAAGGTCGAGGAAGAGCGACGCCACAAGCTGGGCGCGCTGGCCCGGCTCGCCGAGGACGGCGATCTGCAGGCGCTGCTCCGTCAGGCGATCGACTCGCGGCTGAACATCCTGATCTCGGGCGGCACGAGCTCGGGTAAGACCACCATGGCGCGCGCCCTGCTGGCCCTTGCCGATGCGGACGAGCGCCTGGTGACGATCGAGGACGCGCCCGAGCTGCACCCGCCGCACGTCAATCGGGTCGCCTTGGTCTCCGACCGCCTGCCGGGCTCTGCGCGCGCGCCGGCGCGCCTGTTGGAGAGCGCGCTCAGGATGCGTCCCGATCGGCTGATCCTCGGCGAGGTGCGCGGCGAGGAAGCCCTGAGCTTTCTGGAGGCGATCAACACCGGGCATCCGGGCTCGATCAGCACCATCCACGCCGACAGCCCGGTCCTGGCGCTCGAGCGCATCGCGCTCATGGTGCTGCGCACCGGCGTCCGGCAGACGCGTCAGGACGTCATCGACTATGCGACCCAGACCATCGACATCATCGTCCAGGTCGGCCGGCGCGGCGGCAGGCGCGGCGTGCTCGAAGTCTTCATGCCGGCGACCGCTTCTCGAAGGGGCGAACCCGGCATCTGAGCTTTGCGGCGGGACCCTTTCCCGCCGCCCCGTGGCGGGTTTCAACGACTATTGACGTTAACCTTTTCCGTAGACCCGGGAGATCAGGCGAAGCATGGCGTGCTATCTTCGCTCGGGGGGTGGCGAGCGATGGCGCAAAATCGATGCATGGCTGGTGGGCTGCTGACCGCTCCCATCGGGAGCAGGATTGTCTGATCCATGAACGGACAGCCCATGTGAACCGGATCAAGGGATTGCTCACGGCGCAGGTTATCCGCGACGTCGAGCCCCGCCTGCGCCGGACTCGGATCGACTTTGCAGGGTTGCGAACGGCGGAGGGGCACCTGCTGCCGCCCCGCCTGCGCGCGGAGCTGGAGCGGGATTATGCCCGCCTCGCGATGGTCGA
>JBBQRM010000572.1:0-2047 GCA_038214855.1 Rhodobacterales bacterium
GCTTTCGCAGGGATGACAGCGCAGTGGGGCGAGATCGCAGTGGACGAGCCAAAACGATAAATGACTTGGCCCGAGGCTAGACGAGCTAGTGAAAGTTGCGACCGCCGGGCAGGGCGGCGCGGGCCTGGCGCTGCCGTTCGGTTTCGTCACGGGGACGCGGCGGGCCGGATTTGCCTTCGTCGGGCCGCATCAGCATCTGGTCGCCGAGGTCGATGCCCTGCGCGATCTCGATGAGCCGGGGGGTGAGGTCGTAGAAGTCGTGCGAAATGATGTGCACCACCAGCCCCTCGCGCTGCAGCCTGCCGCGGACCGCCATGACGCGTGAGCCGAGCACCACCTTGCGGTGCTTCTGGAAGGTCTTTGGCCAGACGATGATGTTGGCGACGCCCGTCTCGTCCTCGAGCGTCGCGAAGATGACGCCAGAGGCGGTGCCGGGCTGCTGGCGCACCAGAACCAGCCCGGCCGCTTCGACCCAGGCGCCGTCGCGCTGGTCGATCAGGTCGGCGCAGCGCACCGCGCGGCGGCGGTCGAGTTCGGCGCGCATGAAGCTCAGCGGATGGCCCTTCAGCGACAGGGTCATGGTGCGGTAATCGTGCACCACGCCTTCGCCGGGCGGCATCAGCGGCAGGTCGCCCTGCGCGTCGTCGACCTGTGGCGGCCGGTCGGAGGCCGAAAACAGCGGCAGCCGCTCGGCCCCGGCCGTGCCGCGCAGGCCGCGGACCGTCCACAACGCCTCGCGCCGGCTGAGCTCGAGCGAGCCGAAGGCGTCGGCCTCGGCCAGCTTTTCCAGCGTCTCGACCGGAATGCCGGTGCGGAGCCACAGATCGCGAATCGAGGCGTAGCCGGCGCCACGCCGTGCGACGATCAGGTTGGCATGCGCTTCCTTGAGCCCGGTGACCTGCTTGAAGCCGAGGCGGATGGCGCGGTTGGACCAGATGTCGTCGCGCATCTCGGCATGCTGCTTGCGGATGCGCTCGCGGGCGGGAACCCCGTCTTCCAGCACATGGATGGTGTCGGAGCGGTTGATGTCGACATCGCGCACCTCGACCCCATGCTCGATGGCATCGCGGACGATCTGCGCGGGAGCGTAGAACCCCATCGGCTGGCTGTTGAGCAGGGCGCAGGCGAACACATCGGGGTAGTGGCACTTGAACCAGCACGAGGCATAGACGAGGAGCGCGAAGCTCGCCGCGTGGCTTTCGGGAAAGCCGTATTCGCCGAACCCCTGGATCTGGGCGAAGCAGCGCTTGGCGAAATCCTCGGTGTAGCCGTTGCGGATCATGCCGGAGATGAACTCCTCGCCGAACTGGGCGAGCTTGCCGCTCCGCTTCCAGGCAGCCATGGCGCGGCGCAACTGGTCGGCCTTGCCGGGGGAGAAGCCGGCGCCTTCGATGGCCATCTGCATGGCCTGTTCCTGGAACAGCGGCACGCCGAGGGTGCGCTTCAGCACGGCGGTGAGCTTTTCGCCCATCGGTTCCACCTCCTCCAGACCCTGCCGGCGCCTGAGATAGGGGTGCACCATGCCGCCCTGGATCGGGCCGGGGCGGACGATCGCCACCTCGATGACGAGGTCGTAGAACTCGTTCGGCTTCAGCCGCGGCAGCATCGACATCTGCGCCCGGCTCTCGATCTGGAACACCCCGATGGTGTCGGCGCGGTGCGTCATGCGGTAGACCGGCGCCCGTACCTCGGGCTCGGCTTCCTCGGCCATCAGGTCGGCGAGCTCCAGGTCGCGGCCGTAATGCTGGTGCAGAAGTTCGAAGGAGCGGCGCAGGCAACTCAGCATGCCGAGCGCCAGGACATCGACCTTGAGGATGCCCAGCGCGTCGATATCGTCCTTGTCCCACTCGACGATGGTGCGGCTGTCCATCGCGGTCTTGCCGATCGGCACCAGGCTTTCGAGCGAATCCCGGGTGATGACGAAGCCGCCGACATGCTGGCTGAGGTGGCGCGGAAAGCCCTTGAGCACGCTCACCACGTTGAACATCTGGGTCAGCGTCGGATCATCCGGATCGAGCCCGGCGATGCGGATGCCAGAGAGGTCGGC
>JBBQRM010000573.1:0-2039 GCA_038214855.1 Rhodobacterales bacterium
CGCGCCCAGGATCGGCACCGAGGCGTTCGAGATCACGATCGGCAGCGCCATTGCCAGGACCCGGCGGTGACCGAGCGGCAGGGTGGCGTCGGTCATTCCGGCGCTGGCTTCTGAACCTCGGGCATCAGGAAATGCCCGGTCGCCTGCGCGAAGAGCCGCGCGCGGTTGTCCTGCCAGGCCTCGACATGGACGCTGGCGTAGCGCCTTCCCATGCGGTTCACCCGTGCCCTCGCATAGGCGTCGCGCGGAAGGCCGGTGCGAAGGTAGTCGACGGTGAAGTCGATGGTCTTGGGCAGGCGGGGTGCTGCGTCGGCGTCGTAGGCCTGAGCGTCGCCGCCCTCCATCCGCTCCCAGACGATCTGCCAGGCGAGCTCGACGATCGCGGCGATCTCGAGGAAGGCGCCGATGGCGCCGCCGTGCAGCGCCGGCAGCAACGGGTTGCCGATCAGCTTTTCGGTGAAGGGCAGCTGGGCGGTCAGCTCGTCGCCGCGTCGGTCGAAGACGACGCCGAGGTGCCGGATGTAGGGCACGCCCGCGACCATTCGCTCGAGTGCCGCGTCGCGGCGCTCCTTGACGACCTGCACCGGTTCGGGAGGGGGGCGGCGGCTCACCGCGCGGCCCCCGGTTCGACGGTGAAGGCGCCGTGGGCCGCGGCCACCGGCTCGGCGATCGCGTCGGTGTAGGCGAAGGCGCGGACGAAGGCGACCGTGCGGGTGATCCGGTAGCATTCCGCCCGCGCGTGCAGCCGCTTGCCGGGGGTCGCGGCGCGCATGTAGTCGATGCGCAGGTCGATCGTGGCGGTGCCGCCGGGAGCGGCGGGATGGGCCATCACGCTCGCCCCCGCGCAGGTGTCGAGCAAGGCCGTCACCACGCCGCCGTGGAGGACGCCGGTCGCGGGGTCGCCGACGAGGCGGGGGTCGTAGTCGAGCGCCATCACCGCCCAGCCGTCGCCGATGTCGAGCATCCGCATCCCGAGGTCGCGGGAGTGGGGGATCGCCTCGATGAACTGGCGGGCGATACGGGCCTTCTGCGCGGCGGGGTCTTCGGTCATTTGCGGCTCCGGGCGGGTGCGGTCAGATGGCCACAAGTGTCGTGGCAGGGCAAATCGAAAACCGCGCGGGAGGGGAAGAGGCGCGCCGGCGGCCTCCGAGGGGGGCGCCTCTGTGGGGGCTGCTCAAGCTTGAGCAAATCGGCAAGTGTCTGTTTTAATGCGTGTTTATCGATGCGATTAACCACATGGAAAGGATTTGGGCGGTGCTCGGGGCCTGTCCGGCTGCGGCCGGGCAGAACCAAATGCGCGTCGGTGCGTTGATGGCGCGAAGCCGGATCGGAAGGAGCCGCCATGTGGAAGATCCTGCGCTATGTCGCGATCTTCAAAGCCATTAGCCGGATGCTGCGACGCCGTTGACCCGCGCCGGGTGACGTTGCGTCAGACGGGCGCCGGCGGGGATTGCGCCGCTTTCGGCGCCGTTGCATCTTACGCGCACGTCAACCGTGCGCGGAGGCTGGGATGGAGGCTGGGCTCAGGACCATCGGCGAGATGTGCGTCGAGTTCGGTGTCACGCCCCGCACGCTGCGCTTCTACGAGAGCAAGGAGTTGATCGCGCCGCACCGCGAGGGGATGCGGCGGCTGTTCACCCGGCGCTGCCGGGCGCGGCTGACGCTGATCCTGCAGGGGCGGCGCTTCGGCTTCAGCCTCGAGGACATCCGCCAGCTGCTCGACCTCTACGACCTCGGCGACGGCCAGGCGACGCAGATAGCGCGCACCGTCGCCCTGGCCCGTGCCCGGCTGAAGGCGATGGAGGACCAGCGCGCCGAGCTCGACACCGCCATCGCCGACCTGCGCCACCGGCTCGGCGCCGGCGAGGCGATGCTGGCCGCCGAGAGCGCGCCGGCACCGGCCGCCCGCACCGCCTGAAGGATCACGCCATGACCGCCTATTCCCCGCCGCTGCGCGACCTCGCCTTCGTCCTGCACGACGTTCTGCGCGTGCACGAGAGTGCCACCCCCGGCTACGGCGAGCTCGACCGCGACTTCAC
>JBBQRM010000574.1:0-2032 GCA_038214855.1 Rhodobacterales bacterium
GAGCGCGCCGTCGAGGGCCTCGGCGAGGCGGGCGAGGCTGCGCAGGCGCGAGCGCTTGGCGTCGGCGGCGGCGGGGTAGAGGGCGTCGATGGCGGCCTCGATGTTGCCGAAGACGCCGCGGTCGCGGGCGGTGACGGCGACCATGCCCTGCTCCCAGGGCGAGAGGTCGGCGCGCACGGCGTTCTCGGCGACCATGGCTGCGAGCGCCTCGGCCTCGTCGGCGGGGGCCCGCACGAAGGCGGGGATGGCGGCGTAGCGGTCCTGGCCGGTACTGGCGTGGAGCGAGCGGAAGGCTTCGAGCCGGCGGAAGCCGGAGATGAGGCCGAAGCGGGGGGAGGCCTCGCCCATGGGGAAGACCTCGACGGGCATGCGCAGGCCGGTGGTGGCGATGGAGTGGCGCAGTTCGTCGAGGGCGGAGGCGTCGAGGCCGGTGCGGTCGCGGACGAGGGCGGTCGCGTCGATCTCGGCGAGGGGGATCAGGCGGGGGGCGTCGGGGGCGGCGTCGGGGGTGTCGGTGGGGTCGGACATGGGGGCTCCTCGGGTGCGTGTGTCCCAGGAGGGTGCCCCGGATCTGGGCGGGGTTGCGCGAAGGGCGGTGGGAGCGTGCGGGGGGTGGCCTCGGAGGGGCGCCTCGCGTGCCTGTCTCGCCCGGCGGCAACGCCGGGCAGCGGCCGACCTCCCCCCGGAGGGCGCTTTACGCCCTCCAGGTCGGGCGCTGCCCTCCGATCCGAGCGCGCTCGTCGGAGCTGGTGACGGAGCCGCCGAAGCGGGATCAGGCGCGCTCGACGTATTCCGTCGCGCCTCAGGCGCGCTCGACGTACTCCATCGTCTCGGTGGAGACGACGATGGCCTCGCCCTCGCCGACGAAGGGCGGCACCATCACGCGGACGCCGTTGTCGAGCATCGCGGGCTTGAAGCTGTTGGCGGCGGTCTGGCCCTTCACGGCCGGTTCGGTCTCGGTGATGGTGCAGGTGACCTTGTCGGGCAGCTCGGCGGAGAGCGCCTCCTCGTCGTGATAGGCGATCTGGATGGTCATGCCGTCCTGGAGGAACGGGCGGCGGTCGCCGAGGATGTCGGCGGGCAATTCGATCTGCTCATAGGTCTCGGCGTCCATGAAGACGAGCATGCCGTTCTGCTCGTAGAGGAACTGCTGGTCCTTCTGCTCGAGGCGGACGCGCTCGACCTTGTCGGCGGAGCGGAAGCGCTCGTTGAGCTTGGTGCCATTGCGCAGGTTCTTCATCTCGACCTGGGCGAAGGCGCCGCCCTTGCCGGGCTTGACGTGGCCGACCTTGACCGCGACCCACAGCCCGCCGTCGTGCTCGAGGATGAAGCCGGGTCGGATCTCGTTGCCGTTGATCTTGGGCATGGGGGGTGCGGTCCGATCGGTTTACCAGTTTGCAATCGGCCGCTGCTATAGGGTCTGTTTCGCCCGCTGGCAAGGCGCCGGCCGGGCGCTCCGGGCGCATCAGGTCCGCCGGACCCGGCCCGGGCGAAACAGCGAGACATGGAAGATGCTCTCAAGCACCGCCCGCGTGCCGGACGTTCTGGTACGCAAGCTCAAGACGCGCGGATGGACGCGTTTCACTCCGGTGCAGCGCGCCGTGCTAGAGGTCGAGCCGCCGGGCTCCGATCTGCTCGTATCGGCTCCGACGGGATCGGGCAAGACCTTCGCCTTCGGCCTGCTCTGCTCGGGACGGGTGCTGGCATCGACCGCGGACCCGGGCGCGCGCGGTCCGTTTGAGCTGATCATCGCGCCGACGCGCGAACTGGCGGCGCAGGTCGCGGCCGAGCTCGGCTGGCTCTACGGCGATACGCGCGTGCGCGTCGGATGCGTGACCGGCGGCGCCGACATCCGCGCCGAGCGTGCGGCGCTGCGGCGGGGGTTCGAGATCCTCGTGGGCTCGCCGGGACGGCTGCGCGGCCATGTGGAGCGCGGTGATCTGGACCTGTCGCAGGTCGAATGCCTGATACTCGACGAGGCCGACGAGTTGCTCGACATGGGGTTTCGCGAGGCTCTCGGGGCGATCCTCGA
>JBBQRM010000575.1:0-2025 GCA_038214855.1 Rhodobacterales bacterium
GCCGTGCTGGCCGAGCTCCTCGCAGCCCTCACCGTGAAGCCCCGCGGCATCTCCTACGCCGAGACCCATGTCGGCCGCGGGCTCTACGACCTGTCCGCGGCTGAGGCGCGCAAGACCGGCGAGGCCGCACGCGGTATCGCCCGGATCGACCCCGCCCCTGCCTCGCCCTATGGCACAGCACTCGCCGCGGTGCGCGCCCGCTTCGGACCCGACGCCTATCCCGGCTCGCCGCTGATCGCGCGCAGCCTGCTGCGCCCGCAGGACCGGCTCGTGCTGATGGAACTGCACCCCGCCGAGCACGCGACACTTGCGACGACCCTCGCCGGCCCCGGCGTCTCGATCCACCGGCGCGACGGACCGGAGGGGTTGCTGGCGCTGGCGCCGCTCGCGCCGCGCAAGGGCCTCGTGCTGATCGATCCATCCTACGAGGTGAAGGCCGATTTCGCCGCGACCGCCGCCTTCGTGCGACGCCTGGTGGCGGTCTGGCCGCAGGCGATGGTGCTCGTGTGGTATCCGCTCCTGCCCGCCGGGCGCCACGCCGAGCTCCTGGCCGGGCTCGTCTCCCTGCGCCCGCTGATCGACGAGGCGGTCTTCGCCGACGCTCCGGCGCGCGGCATGACCGGCTCGGGCCTCGCGCTCGTCGCCGGCCCGCACCGGGCGTCCCGCGCCTTCGCCCGCGCCCGCGCCCTCGGCGCCGGCCTCTTCGCGCCGCGCCGCTGACGCACCGCCGGGCGCGGCCCGGCGCATCGCGCCTCAGGCCGCCCGCGCGCCCGCCACCCAGACGCCGCGCACCAGCGGCAGATCGCCCACGAGCCGCACCCGCACGAGGTCCGCGCGCAGCCCCGGCGCGATCCGCCCGCGGTCCGCGAGCCCCGCCACGGCCGCCGGCGCCGAAGTCACCCGCGCGAGCCCCGCCGCCAGATCGCCTTCCTCGAGCCCCAGCCGCACAGCCCCGAGAAGGAGGCTCGCCGGCGCATAATCCGAGGACAGGATGTCGAGCAGTCCCCGCGCCGCCAGCTCCCCCGCCGCGACGTTGCCCGAATGCGACCCGCCGCGCAGCAGGTTCGGCGCCCCCATCATCACCGCGATCCCCCGCGCCCGGCATTCCGCTGCCGCCTCCGCCGTCGTCGGGAACTCCGCGAGCCGCGCGCCAGCCGCCGCCGAGGCCGCGACATCCGCGGCATCGGTGTCGTCGTGGCTCGCGAGGATCGCGCCGAGCCGCCGCGCCGCCGCCACCCCCGCCGCCGCGTGCGCGGCGCCGTTCCGCGCCTTCAGCCCGCGCAGCATCGCCACATGCGCCTCGAAGGCCGCCTCGGTCATGCCGCGCTTGCCCTGGACGTAGCGGCGCATCTGGTCCACGTCGGCGAACTGGCGCTGGCCGGGCGTGTGGTCCATCAGGCTGACGATCCCCACGCTGTCCGAGGCGTCGAATTCCTCGAGCTCCTCGGCGAGCGTCTCCGAGCAGACCTCGGCGCGAAGATGCAGCCGGTGGCTCAGCCTCAGCGCGCCCACCGCGCGCAGGCGGATGATCTCGCTCGCGAGCTCCCGCGCATAGCGCCCATAGCCGGAGGTGGCGCGGGCAGCAGAGACGATCGACCCCACCCGCAGCGCGTCGAAGACCGTGGTGATCCCCGTTCCCGCCAGCTCCGCATCGTGCGCCACGATCGCCGGCGCGTGCGGCCAGGCGACGCCCGGCCGCGGCTGGAGATGCCGCTCGAGATTGTCGGTATGCAGCTCGATCAACCCCGGCGCGAGCAAGTCGCCCTCCAGATCGACGGCGCCCTTCGGCAGCGCCGCCCCGGTCTCCACCGCCTCGATCCGCCCGAAGGCCACGCGCAGACTGCCGAGCACCGTCTCCCCCGGCAGCACCAGTCGGGCGTTCCCCAAGGTGACAGGCCCCGCCTGCGGCTTCAGTGTCGAAAGGTCGTGCGGCATGGCGCGCTCCGGCAGTCGAACGTCGCGATAAAGCTCGCCAGAGCATCATCGAGCCGAGCCGCGTTGTCGATGGTCACAACCATCATCTCC
>JBBQRM010000576.1:0-2009 GCA_038214855.1 Rhodobacterales bacterium
ACATCCCGTCGGTGCTGATCGAGCTTGGATTCATGTCGTCGGCAGGCGATCTTGCGCGGCTGACCGACCCCGCGTGGCGAGCGCGCATGGCCGGCGCCATCGCGAATGCGATTGACGCCTGGGCCATTGAGGACGCAGCCCTGCGCGATCTGGTCCGCCGGTAGGCAGCGGCGATCTGCTGCGTGCCAAGGTGGTGCCCGAAATTGTGAATTGACCCGGTCAGCCTTTTGCTCTTTCGCAAGGGTTCGCGTAGAAGCAGGCAGAACGCGCGACGGGGGTTCAGGCTTTGCTTAGGTTCATCGGATCGGTCCTTGGCGGCATCTTTACGATGCTGACCCTCGGAGTGCTTTTTGCGGCGCTTAGCATCGGTGCGATCTTCTACATGTATTCGCGCGACCTGCCGAGCCACGAGAGCCTGTCGCAGTACACCCCCCCCACCATCAGCCGCATCTATTCCGGCGAAGGCCGCATGATCGACGAATTCGCGCAGGAACGTCGTATCTTTGCGCCGATCGAAGACATTCCCGATCTGGTAAAACACGCCTTCATCAGCGCTGAGGACAAGAACTTCTACAACCACAAAGGCTATGACGCGCGAGGCATGGCGGCCGCCGCGATCGAGGCGGTGCGGTCGCGCGGCGCGAACCTGCGCGGTGCCTCGACCATCACCCAGCAGGTGATGAAGAATTTCCTTTTGTCGGGCGACCGCACGGGCGAGCGCAAGATCAAGGAGCTGATCCTCGCCGTCCGGATCGAGGGGGCGATGTCCAAGGAGGACATCCTCGAGCTCTACCTCAACGAGATCTTCCTCGGCGAGAACTCGTACGGCGTGACGGCCGCCGCGCTCACCTACTTCAACAAGCCGCTGACCGACCTCACGGCCGGCGAGGTGGCCTACCTCGCCTCGCTTCCCCAGGCGCCCTCGCACCTCCATCCCGTGCGCGACCGCGAGGACGCGATCGAGCGGCGCGACTACGTGCTGAGGCGGATGGCGGAGGACGGCTACATCGACGCCGCCACGCTGGAGGCCGAAGTGGCCGCGCCGCTTCGCACGGTGCAGGGCGGCGACTTCCCGAGCTTCCGGTCCAGCGTGCCGCCGCGCGACTACTTCACCGACGAGATCCGGCGCCAGCTGTCGCAGAACTTCGGCGAGGAGGAATTCTTCAGCGGCGGTCTCGCGATCCGCGCCACGATGGACCCCGATCTCCAGGTGACGGGGGCCCAGGCGCTGCAGCGTGCCCTCGAGGACTGGGATCGCGGGCAGGGCCGCTGGCGCGGAACGGGCCTCGCGATCCCCGAGGAGAGCCTCGGCTCCGAGGCCGACTGGCGCGAGGCGCTGTCCGCGACGACCGCACCGCGCGACATCCGGCTCGACGGGCCCTGGCTGCCGGCCGTGGTCCTCGAGGTGGGCGACCAGTCGATGCGGCTCGGGATCGAGGGCCTGCAGCCCGAGGACCCGGTCGTCCCGCGCGATGACATCCAGTGGATGGCCGGCAGCTTCGCCGACAATTTCGCGCGCGGCGACGTGGTGCTGATCCGCAGGATGACCTCGGACGACGACGGCTCGTTCCTGCGCTGGACGCTTCGCCAGGTGCCCGAGGTGCAGGGCGCGTTCATGGCGATGGACGTGAACACCGGCCGGGTGCTCGCCATGCAGGGGGGCTTCTCGTACCAGGCGTCGGTCTTCAACCGCGCGACCCAGGCGCGGCGCCAGCCCGGCTCGGCGTTCAAGCCGTTCGTCTACGCCGCCGCGCTCGATTCCGGCTACACCCCGGCCACCATCGTGGTCGATGCGCCCATCGAGATCGACACGCCCCAGGGTCTCTGGGTGCCGCAGAACGCCAGCGGCGAATACTACGGGCCGACGCCGCTCCGGACCGGGATCGAGCAGTCGCGCAACCTGATGACCATCCGCCTCGGCCAGGAGATCGGCATGGAGACGGTCGCCGCCTACGCCGAGCGGTTCGGCGTCTACGACGACATGAGCCCGTTCCTGTCGAACGCGCTCG
>JBBQRM010000577.1:0-2008 GCA_038214855.1 Rhodobacterales bacterium
GGGATGTCGAAGATCAGGTCGCGCGTGTTGGCCCGCTGGCGGACCTCGCCGTTCACCCGCGTCTCAAGATCGAGGTTCTCCGGGTCCACCTCGTCCGCGGTGACGAGCCACGGACCCATCGGACAGAAGCCGTCGAGCGCCTTGCCGAGGAACCATTGCTTGTGCCGCTTCTGGCGGTCGCGCGCCGTCAGGTCGTTGACGATGGTATAGCCCCAGACGTGGTCGTAGGCCCGCGACCGGGGAATGTTGCGCCCCTCGATGCCGATCACCAACGCGAGCTCGATCTCGTAATCTACCTCCTCGGTGACGTCCGGATGCAGGCTGACGGTGGCGCCGGACCCGACGACGCAGGAGGCGGGCTTCGTGAAGACCGCCGGGAAGCTGTCCACCTCCGCGCCCTTCACCGCGCCCGCCTCGTAGCCGCTGCCGGAGAATTCGCGGGCGTGCTCCCCGTAGTTCTTGCCGACGCAGAAGATGTTGCGCCTCGGCTCGGGGATCGGCGCCTCCAGGACCAGCCCGTCGAGCGGAACGGGCTCGCCCGCCGCCGCCTGCGGCCCCGATCTCGAATAGTCGCGGATCAGATCGAGGACATCCGCGACCGCAGGCTCGATGCCGCGCACCGCATCGCCCTCGACGATCCCCAGGCGGCTCTCGCCGTTCAGCCGGTAGCGGGCGAACTTCATGCGGGCTCTCCCTCTGCGCGGTACTCGGGCGCGGGCCGCGTGAAGAAGGCATGGAGGATATGGTAGGCCATCAGGAAGTTCTTTTGCGTGAACGAGGCATGCGAGATGCCCGGCATCACCGTGAACTCCTTGTCCGCATTCGGCAGACGTCTGAAGAAGTCGAGCAGATCGTCGAACCCGGCGATCCCGTCGTATTCGCCGCGCATCACGATGGCTGCGGCCTTGAGCTTCTCGGGGTCCACCAGCGGCAGGTTTGCGCACATGTCGATATAGGTGCCGTTCGGCATCGAATCGTCGAGCGCCAGCACCTGGTCGATGAAGGGCTGCGCGATCCGCTCGTGGACCGTGCCGGGATGGTCGCGATTGAAGATCGACCACATGAACTCCTGGTTCGTCGGCCGGCGCACCGACCCGCGCCATTGGTCGAGCTTCTGGCGCCGCGCCTCCAGCGTCGGGCTGCCCTCGCCGGTCCAGACCATCGCGTCGAGCGCCAGCCGCGCCACGCGGTCCGGGTGCCGCTCGGCAAAGACCGCCGCGCGCAGCGCACCCGACGAGATGCCGTAGACCAGGAGCGGATCGGACGTCCCCTGCGCTTGGATGTAATCGGAGGCGGCCTTGGCGTCGTCCGCGCCGTCGCCGATCGTCGCGGCCACGTCCTCGCCCTTGTACGAGCGCCCGTAGCCGCGGCAGTCGAAGCACCAGGTGTCGAAGCCGCGGGTGGCGAACCAGTCCATCGCCGAGGCTTCGGGCATCCCCTCGACCCGCACGTCGAAGGTCGGCTGGCTCGCCATCGACGAGCCGTGGACGAAGAGCACGGTGCCGCGCGCCGGCCCGTCGGTCGAGCGGGGCTTCTCCCAGAGGAACAGCTCCTGTCCCTGCGAGGTGGTACGGTGCGCCCGCCCTTCGGTCTTCGTCGTGCTGCGGATGTCGTGCATGGGAGGTCCTTCTTCCGGGCCGGCTCAGAGGCCGGGCCGCTTCATCTGGGCTTGCGGATAACGGGATCCCGCGGCGGCGTCCGGCGGAAATGCGGAGCCCAGCGCCGAACGCTCGACCTCCGACAGCGCCAGATCGCCTGCCGCCGCGTTCTCGTCGAGCCACTTGCGCCGCTTGGTGCCGGGGATCGGCACCACGTCCTCGCCTTGCGCCAGCAGCCAAGCGAGCGCCACCTGCGCCGGCGTCGCGCCGCGCGCATTGGCGATCTGCCGCAGGCCGTCGAGCAGCCGTAGGTTATGCGGGAGGTTCTCCCCCTGGAACCGGGGCATGTCGCGCCGGCGGTCCTTCTGCGCGAGGCTGCTCTCGCCGCCAATGGCGCCGGTGAGAAACCC
>JBBQRM010000578.1:0-1998 GCA_038214855.1 Rhodobacterales bacterium
CGGCACGATGGGCGCGGGGATCGCGACCGCAGTGCTCCAGGCGGGGCTGGCGGTGACGCTCGTCGAGCGGGACCGGGCGACGCTCGGGCGCGGCGAGGCGGCGGTGCGGGCCAATCTCGACGCGGGCGTCGCGCGCGGCAAGACCACGCCGGAGGATCGCGATGCGGCGCTGGCCCGGCTGACCGGCGCGACGGACATGGCGGCGGTGGGCGCGGCCGATCTGGTGATCGAGGCGGTGTTCGAGGAGATGGAGGTCAAGCGTGCGGTCTTCGCCCAAATTGACCGGCACGCCCGAGCAGGTGCGGTGCTCGCGACCAACACCTCCTATCTCGACGTGGCCGAGATCGCCGCGGCGACGGCACGGCCCGGGGATGTGATCGGCCTGCACTTCTTCTCGCCCGCGCATGTGATGCGGCTGCTCGAGGTGGTGGTGCCCGAGGGGGCGCGCGCCGAGGCGGTCGCCACCGGCTTCGTGCTCGGCCGGCGGCTGCGCAAGGTCGCGGTGCGCGCCGGCAATTCCGACGGGTTCGTCGGCAACCGGATCCTCACTGCCTACCGCACCGCGGCCGAGCATATGGTTCTGGACGGGGCCGCGCCCTTCGAGGTCGATGCGGCGCTGAGGGGCTTCGGCTTCGCGATGGGGCCGTTCGAGGTGAGCGACCTCGCCGGGCTCGACATCGGGTGGGCGAACCGCAAGCGGCTCGCGCCGGACCGCGACCCGGCCGACCGCTACAGCGCCGTCGCCGACCGGCTGTGCGAGCGCGGCTGGTTCGGGCGCAAGACCGGGCGGGGCTACTACCTGCATGCGGCGGGGACGAAGCCGGTGCCGAACCCCGAGCTCGACGCGATCCTCGCGGCGGAGCGGGCGAAGGAGGGGCGGCCCCTGCGCAGCTTCGGCGAGGCGGAGATCGTCGAGCGGGCGCTGGTTGCGATGGCCGTCGAGGCTGTGCGGGTGGTCGAGGAGGGGGTGGCGCTGCGGGCGAGCGACGTCGATGCGGTGATGATCTTCGGCTACGGGTTCCCGCGGCACGAGGGAGGGCCGCTCCACTGGGCCGAGGCGACCGGATACGGGCGGGTGATCGAGACGGTGGAGAGGCTGGCGGGGGAGGATCCTGGGTTCTGGAGGGTGCCGGGGCTGCTGAGGGAGCTCGCCGCGAGGCCCCGGGACAGGGTGCTCAAGCTTGAGCAGATCGAGAAGCCTTTTTATATCAGATAGATAGAAGATACGTTAACCACAGGGAAAGGATTTGGCCGCTGTCCCGAGCGCCGCTCAACTGGCGGCGGCGTGGGAAGCGGGGCGGCGCGCCAGCTCGCCGCGGACGGCGAGGCGCTCGATCCGGTCGGCGATGCGCAGCGAGTTCGCGACGATGGTCATCGACGGGTTCACTCCGCCGGCGGTCGGAAACAGCGGGCCGTCGCAGACGAAGAGGTTGTCCACGTCCCAGGACCGGCCCGAGGCATCGACGACGCTCGTCGCCGGATCGCTCCCCATCCGGCAGCCGCCCATCAGATGCGCGGTGCCCGAGGTCTCGTAGATGTCGCGGGCGTCCACCGCCTCGAGCATCCGCTTCATGAACGCCTGCGCGTGGCTCGCCAGCCGCTTGTCGTTGTCGCCGAGCGCGAAGGTGATCCGCGGGATCGGCAGGCCGAGCGCGTCGGTCTCGTCGGACAGCTCGACCCGGTTTGCCTCCTGCGGCATCGTCTCGCCGACGATCTTGAGCCCCGCCATGTGGTTGTAATGCGCCATCCACTTGCGCAGCTCCGGGCCGAAGACCCCGAGGTTCTCGACGAGCGTGGTGCCGAAATCGGTGGGCAGCGGCCCCTGGCTCATGAAGGCGTAGCCGCCGTCGATGTCCTTGCCGCGATCCTGGTAGTTCCAGTGCTCGCAGACCGCGAGCGAGGGCGGCCCCTTGTACCAGCGGATCTCCTCTTCCATCACCCCCCAGGTTGCGTGGTTGGCGTGGACCATCAGCGACTTCCCGACGTGCCCGGAGGAAT
>JBBQRM010000579.1:0-1984 GCA_038214855.1 Rhodobacterales bacterium
CATGGGCGGCAATGCCGCTGCTTGCCTCGGCGGGTCGAGCGGCGGGGGATTCGGCTGGCGCGACGTGGACGTGTGGAAGGTCGGCGGGCAGTTCCGTGCGACGCCCGGCCTCACGATTCGCGCCGGCTACAACGTGACCCAGAACCCGATCGGCCCCGCGGATGTCACGTTCAACATCATCGCGCCCGGGGTCGTGCGCCGCCACCTGACGTTCGGCGCCACGTGGACCCTCGATCCCCGTAGCTCGGTCACCGGCGCATTCATGTACGCATTCAGCAACGACGTGAAGGGACCGAGCGTCTTCAACAATTTCGCCCCCGGACTGCAACTGCAGGAGAAGATCGAGATGTATCAGTACTCGATCGGCGTGCAGTACGCGCGGCGGTTCTGAGTGCGCCTCGCGTAGGACTGGAGCGCGGCATCGGGGCGGAGGAAAGTCTCTTCCGCGCCCAGCTCATGCGCGAGGATCTCGCCCGGCTGGGCCGGGTGCGCGAGATTGCGGCTACCGCCGGCGATCGCACCGCCTTCTTCGAGGCGGCACGCCGCCTTGGCTGGACCCAGGGCGACCAGCGGACCCACGAGATCCTCGGCGCCCTCGACGCGTTCCTCGGCTCGGTGTTCGATTTCGAGCACGGCGATGCCGGCGAGTCCGGCGAGGAGCGCATCCACGCCGCGTGGATCTAGCTCACGCGGATGCGGCTGGAGCAGCTGGTGGGACGCCTCTCGACGCGCGTGCCGAGGCCGGACGACTGACGCCGAGGGCTAGGCCGCGGCCTTCAGGACGCGGCGCGTGGCCTTGGCGGGCTTGCAGAATACGTCGTGCAGTGTCGTCATCAGCGCCGCGACGTCGGCGCTGGCCAGCGAGTAGTAGACCGTCTGCTTCTCGCGCCGCGTGGTCACCACATGCTCGCGGCGCAGCACGGCGAGGTGCTGGGAGATACCCGACTGGCTCAAGCCGACTTCTTCCTCGAGGCGGCCGACGGAGCGTTCGCCCTCGGCGAGCTGGCACAGGATCACCAGGCGGTAAGGGTTCGACATCGCCTTGAGCAGGGCGGCGGCGCGGCGGGCGTTGTCCTGCAGTTCCGACATGCGCGTGCCGGCGACTGAAGGCGAGGCGGGGCGGGGGGGCGTCTTTCTCGGCATCCCACTATTTTACGGGCATCAGCCCTTCAAGGCACACCCGGCAAATCCGTCGGCAATCGGCGCCGGCGCGCCCGGCATCGGCCACGAGGCGCGAGTCGAATGCCGCGCGGTCCAGCATCTGGCCCGGGAAGTGCGCGGCGCGGTGCGGCGCCTCGGCCTCGACGAAGGTCTCCATGGCGTCGATGCGCTGGCGCACGCACGAGCCGAGCGCGTCGATCTCGGTGCGATGAGCGCCGGCACGAACTCGGCACATGGCACCGGAAGCCCCGGCTCCCGCTTGCGATCGATGGCCACCACGCGACAGCCGCGGGATGCGGCGGCGGCTGCAGCGCGCGCGCCCGCGGGCCCCAGGCCCACGCACAGGACGTCGACGCTTTCGACGTTCGCGGCGCGGCCGCGCCGGCGCGCGCGTGGATCTTGATGGTGCGCCCGGTCTTGATCGAGCAGCACGCGTGCTCCTGCACGGCGGGGCGGCCCAATGCCTGTGCGACCTCGAGTGCGCCCTCGGCGGGGAAGGCGATGCCGTCGAGCCCCGCGGCGACGGCGTAGGCGTCGGTCACGCGCCGGTGCATGCCGGGGGGGCGCGCGCAGCCGAGCAACACTTCACGGTCCGGCACGCGGCGGCGCGCTTCGATGAAGATACGTCCCACGTCCTGCGTCGAGGGTGTCTCGAAGGTTCCCGGCTTCGCGTAGAAGGGCATCACCACCACCAGCACCAGCGAGTGGATCGGGTGGCGCGCGACGATGTCGAGGGCGCGCGGCTCGCCGAGGATCTTGCCGTAGTGCAGCCCGATCACGATGTGCGGCACCACTTCCATCGAGGTCGCGCAGAGTGCTGCCA
>JBBQRM010000580.1:0-1980 GCA_038214855.1 Rhodobacterales bacterium
CTGTCACCACGCTCGCCAATGACGGCCCGCTCGATGCGACGGTCGCGGCCGCGCTGGCCGCGCTCTATCCGGCCAGCGGGGAGCGCGCGATCAGATGAAAGAACCCGTCCCGATCCGCGCCGAAGAGGCTGATCGCATTGATCACGAAGGGCCGCGGCAGGACCGGGGCGACGAGGCCGTCGAGAGCTTCGCGCGCCACCGGCACCTCGTCGGGCGCGAGGCGTCCCGAGAGCGTCAGATGAAAGCGGAACTCCTCCATCACGTCGGGATAACCCTATCGCAGCAGAAGGTCGTCCTGGCGCGAAGACAACCCTGCCTGAGCGCGGAAGCTGTCGAGCTCGGCGACCACCCGCGCCGCCAGTGCCGCGAGAGCCGCCTGATCGCCGGTCGGAACCAGGGCCAGGAAAGCCCCGATGCTGGTCAGCGCAAGGCCGTCGCAAACCACGGGCTTGCCCCCCTTCGCGAGCTTCGCGAGTGCGGCCGCGAGTTCGCCGGGCTCCGTCCCCTCCGCCAGCCGGAACGGCGGCTTCAGCGTGCCGTGAAAGCCGTAGCGCCGCGGCGTCGCGGTGATCGCCTCGACCGGCCGGGACAGGCCGGCGACATCGGGATGCGCCCGCGGCGCGCCTGCCACTATGTCCCAGCCGATCCAGCATGCGCCGAAGGCCGCCAGCCGCCCCTGCGGCGCGAAATAGATGGCGTAACGAATGAAATCCCTCACAGCATGGTCCTTTCCCGATGACCCATCCCGGAGCGATCCTTCAGCCGCTGGTGCTGGCCAACGCCACGCTCGTTTTGCCCGGCGAGACGCTGCGCGGCAACCTCGTGGTGGCGGACGGCCGGATCGCCGCGCTCGACACCGGCGGCGGCGTACCGCGCAGCGCGCTCGATTGCGAGGGCGACTATCTCGCGCCGGGCCTGGTCGAATTGCACACCGACAACCTGGAGCGTCACATCTCGCCCCGGCCCAAGGTCGACTGGCCGCATCATGCCGCCATCCTCGCCCATGATGCCGAGCTGGCGGGCACCGGCATCACCACCGTCTTCGACGCGCTGCGCGTCGGCTCGATCACCTCGGGCGCGCGCGAGGATTACCGCCGCTATGCCCGCAGCCTCGCCGATGAAATCGGCTCGATGCGTGCGGCAGGCGTGCTGCGGATCAGCCACCGCCTGCATCTACGGGCCGAGATCTGCTCGGAGACGCTGGCCGAGGAGCTGGGGGAGTTCGGGCCGGACGACCGCGTTGGCATCGTCAGCCTGATGGACCACACGCCGGGCGAGCGCCAGTTCGCCGATATCGGCAAGTTCGAGCAATATGTGCGCGGCAAGCACGGGATGCCCAAGTCCGCCTTTGATGCCTACGTGGACGAGCTTCGCGTCCTGAAGAATCGCGTCGGCCCGGCGCACGAGGCGGCCGCGGTGGCGGCGGCCCGACGTCTTGGCGCGGTGCTGGCCAGCCATGACGACACGACCGAGGTGCATGTAGCCGCCTCCTGCGCGCATGACGTGCGGCTGGCCGAGTTCCCGACGACCGAAGCCGCCGCGCGCGCCAGCCGCGCGGCCGGCATCGCCGTGATGGGCGGCGCGCCCAACCTGATCCGCGGCGGGTCGCATTCCGGCAACGTCGCCGCCGAGGCGCTGGCCCGCGCCGGTCTCCTCGACATCCTGTCCTCGGACTACGTGCCGGCGGCGCTGCTCTGCGCGGCGGTGCGGCTGGGCGCGATCTGGAGCGACATGGCGCGCGCCATCGCCACCGTCACCGCCGCCCCGGCGGACGCCGTCGGGCTGGACGACCGCGGCCGCCTCGCGCCGGGCTTGCGCGCCGACCTGGTGCGTTTCCGTCTCGCGCACGAGGTGCCCGTCGTCCGCTCCCATGCGCGTCCCGCGCGACTTGTTGACTTCGGTGCGCTGTTTGATCTTGCGCGTCGCCTTTTGCGCGGATGTCGTATTGGCCATTGGTTTGATCCTTGGGTTGTCTGAAGC
>JBBQRM010000581.1:0-1971 GCA_038214855.1 Rhodobacterales bacterium
CGATAGCGCTCAAGGGTCGGACGCGCTTCCT
The DNA here is from genome assembly GCA_038214855.1 of Rhodobacterales bacterium. GTDB lineage: Bacteria > Pseudomonadota > Alphaproteobacteria > Rhodobacterales > Rhodobacteraceae > Amaricoccus. Next base: position 32 of record JBBQRM010000581.1, read on the forward strand.
CGATCAGCGCCGCCAGAACTTGGCTGGCCGCCGCCTGAAGAAGGGAGCCCCATGCCTCGCAGCAGGCGGCGTAGTGACCCTCGGCGGCATCGTTCAGTCGATCACCGTCGACCTTGGAAAGGCCCGCCTGCTTTGCAGCAGCAGCCCATTTGCCCTTCTTGCGATACGAAGCGAAGGTGCCGGCCATGGTGCAAAGGTCCGGGTGCGCACGCGAGGTCAGAACCTGGACTAAGCCCGAGGGCGTCGCGGGATCGGGACCGGCCGCGAGCGCGGTCGCCATCTCGACCAGCTGCGCGGCCATCACTTTCGTTTCCGGCTCGCTGGCTGCAGCCCCGCGGACGAAGGCGGCGAAAATTGCCGTCGCCTGACGAAAGGCTGTCAAATGACCATCGAGCGGGGGCGCCGGCGGTGCTGCGAGGGTACGGCGGCGGCGCAGATTCTCGGCGATCTTGTGAATGAGTACCACGGTCTCCCCGGGGCTGTGCAGCACCATTTCGGCGAGGATACCACCTTGGTCGCCGGACAGACGCTCGCGCAGCCAGCTGTCGACGATCTCGAGGAAGGTGAGATCGGCCTGATTGCGGTCTAGGACGCCGGCACCGGGATCGATGTCAGCCTCGGCCGGATAGGGCTTGATCAGGCGTTGGCAGAAACCGTGGATGGTCGAGCAAGTGATTTCGTCTATCGCGGCGCTCGCGGTGGCTAAATTGTGCCGCAGGGCCTGCGACAGACCATCGGGCAGCGCGACGCGCAACTCGACTGCGATCCTGCCGGCCGAGAGGTCGGTGACAAATTCGCGGACGCGCGAAAGCAGCTCACTCGCGGCCAGTTCGGTAAAGGTGACGGCGGCGATGGTGCGCGGCGGAACACCTTGGGCGAGCATGGCGGCGATGCGTCCTGCCATGACGGCGGTCTTGCCCGAGCCTGCTCCGGCCTCGACCAAGATCGAGCGGTCATGGAGGTTGATCGCGTCTCGCCGGGCGCCGTCATCCTTGAGAACTTTGGACACGCTGCTCATCATTCCGCCTCCCAAACCTGAGCGACTTCGCCCAGCCGCTCCGTCGCGGCGGGTTGCTTGCGTTTGCAGTAGGTGGCGCTGGCATTGGCCGGTAGGGCGAAAGCGAGATCGTCATAGTCGCCACCCGTGTCGGGGCCTATCATCGCAGCGCCGGCGGCGAGGCTGATCCTCGCCGCGCGGAGATAGCCCGTGATCTCCGCGAGCACGGCTTCGGGGTCGTCTAGCTGGAGGTTGATCGGCTCGCGCGGGTAGAGCAGAGAGGCGCTGATCGCGACGTGATCACCCAGGAGCGCCTTCACCGCGAAAGCGTAGAGGCAACGCTGAAGCTCGCGGCCGCCATTCAGCCGGATATCGCCTCGTGGCGGCCGGCCGGTCTTGTAGTCGCGGACGAGCGCGCGGTTGCCGTCACCCGAGATGTCGAGCCGGTCGATGTAGCCGGCAATATTGAACCCAGTGTGGGGAATCGTGACCCGCATGGCGGAATCCCAAGGGGTCTCCGCCTGCGATTTCGGTTCTGCCCCGCCGAATGGCACCTCGCCATAGGAGCGTGCGCCTGGCAGAAGATCGTCGCCGTAGGACAGGGCTTGGCCTGCCATCTGGCGGGCGTCGTCCAGGGTGCGTCCCCAGATGAGGGCCGGTGGGACCGCGCGCTCGCTTTCCCAATCGGCGGCGACAGCTTCCGCGGCCCCGCCCACGGCCGCTTCGATCGCCGCGCCGTCGGCGGCCGCCAATCCACCCGCGCTCTCGAGGTCGCGCAAGGCGCGGTCGAGAACCATGTGGACCAGATCGCCGACGCCGAGCGCATCGAGCACTAAGGGCTCGGCGCTGCTTTGCGGCACGCGCCATCCGAAACCATAGAGCCAGACGAAACTGAGCGGATTGCGCAGCAGGCGGCGAAGAGAACTGGCCGACTGGATGCGGT
>JBBQRM010000582.1:0-1953 GCA_038214855.1 Rhodobacterales bacterium
CTGCACGTCGACCGCTCCTCCCGGCGCCGAGACCCCGCATGCCCAAGTCGACGCACCCTACGGTCAGCATCGCGGGACCTCAGGTGCCCGAAATGCCCAGAACCCTCGCCGACAAAGGATTCGATGAATATCCCGGGTTCAGACCAAACCTGCAGCGTCCGCATGCACCGGTTTGCGGATCAAGCGGCATCGGTCGAAAAAGGCTCCGAGCGGACAACCCCAGATCAAGTCGCTACCGCGTAGCCCGCCCTCTGGCCCGGAGGCCGAGAATCGGGTAACGACACCGGCCGGGAAACGGGAGTGTCGGGAGTGGCGATGCGAGAGGATGGGCGCGAGGGCGCGGGCGGGCCGCCGCTGGTGATTGGCTGCGTCAAATGGGGGACGCGCTACGGGCCTGACTATGTGAACGTGCTCTACCGTGCGGTCCGCGCGCATCTCGACCGGCCGCACCGGTTCGTCTGCGTCACCGACGAGGCGGAAGGGCTCGATCCCGGCGTCGAGGCGGTGCCGTTTCCGGTGTTCGACCCGCCGCGGGAGAGCTGGCGGCGGAGTTGCTTTCCGAAGATCGCGCTGTTCGCGCCGGGTATCCTGCCGGACGAGGCGGTGGTTTTGCAGATCGACCTCGACGTGATGGTCGTGGGCGGGCTCGGCGCGTTCTTCGACCTCTTCGCCGAGCGCCCAGCCTTCTACTCCTTGCGCGAATGGAACCCGGCGCTGGTGCGCACGCTCCTGCCCGAGCGGCTGCGGCCGGACCGCGGGACGCAGGGCTCGGTCTATCTCTACCGCGCCGGCGACCAGCGGCACATGTTCGACGAGTTCACCTCCGACGTCGCCGGGGTCTTCGCGCGCTACAAGAGCGACCGGTTCTACTTTCCCAAGATCGCGCGCAACCCGGCATATCTGCCGGGCGACTGGTGCCCGAGCTTCAAGAACGCCTGCATCTTTTACTGGCCGTTCAACCTGTTGTGGAACAATCCTCGCGTTCCGCGCAAGGCGCGCATCCTTGTCTTCCACGGGGATCCTCGCCCGATCGACTTGCTCGGGCCGCCGGACAAGCGCTGGGGCACGCGGCGCAAGTTCGGCTTCGGCGCGGTGCCCTTCGTGCGCGACTACTGGCGCGGCCACGGCGGGAGCCTGCCGGCGGAGGCCGGGGCACGCTGAGCGGGCGCGCTTGACCGCGGCGCGGTGCCGGGTGCAAGCATGTCAGGCGCGACGCCGGGCGTGTCAGACCCGCGCGCGACCGAGGGGGGTGGGGCGATGGACGACGGCGCGCGCGAACAGGCCCGGCAGGCGGCGCTCGACTATCACGCGCTGCCGCGGCCGGGGAAGCTCGAGATCCGCGCGACCAAGCCGATGGCGAACCAACGCGACCTGTCGCGCGCCTACAGCCCCGGCGTGGCGGAGGCCTGTCTCGAGATCAAGGCCGAGGCGGGGCTGGCCGCGCGCTATACCGCGCGGGCGAACCTGGTGGGGGTGGTGACCAACGGCACCGCGGTGCTGGGGCTGGGCGATATCGGCGCGCTCGCCTCGAAGCCGGTGATGGAGGGCAAGGCGGTGCTCTTCAAGAAGTTCGCCAACATCGACTGTTTCGACATAGAGGTAAACGAGCGCGATCCGGAGAAGCTCGCGGCGATCGTGGCGAGCCTCGAGCCCACCTTCGGCGCGATCAACCTCGAGGACATCAAGGCGCCGGAGTGCTTCGTTGTCGAGCGGCTGTGCCGGGAGCGGATGAAGATCCCCGTGTTCCACGACGACCAGCACGGGACCGCCATCGTGGTGGGCGCGGCCGCGACCAACGCGCTGATCCTCGCCGGCAAGCGCTTCGAGGACATAAAGATCGTCTCCACCGGCGGAGGGGCTGCCGGCATCGCCTGCCTCAACATGCTGATGAAGCTCGGGGCAAGGCGCGAGAACATCTGGCTGTGCGACATCCACGGGCTGGTCCACGAGGGA
>JBBQRM010000583.1:0-1942 GCA_038214855.1 Rhodobacterales bacterium
CGCGATCGCAAGCACGCCCAGAAGGCGCGCCCGACCCAGCCACAGGATCACGAAGAGCCCGCCGAGCGCGATGAGGACCAGGCTCGCCATCGGCCCCGCCGGCACCGGCCGCACCGCCCCCTCGAGCCCCGCGACGAAGCCCGCGACCACCAGGATGTAGCCGATCCCATTGTCCATCGCCCAGAGCGCCGGAAAGCCGAGCCCCAGCGGCGCCAGCAGCCCCGCGAGCACCGCCGCGGGCATCACCACGAGCCCCATCGCCGGCACGGCCAGCACGTTGGCGATCAGCCCGTAGCGAGAGACGACGTTGAAGTGGAAGGCCGAGATCGGCGCGGTGGCGAGCCCCGCCACGACCGAGGTCACCGCCACGCCGATCACCGGCCGCAGGTAGCGCCAGCGCTCGGACTGGGTCTCGCGCCACCACGCCCGGCCGCGCAGCCACTCGAACGTCGCGATCAGGGCCGTGGTCGCGGCGAAGGACATCTGGAATCCCGCCTCGACCAGGCTCTCGGGCCGGGTCGCGAGGATGATCGTCGCCGCCAGCGCCACCGATCGAAGGGTGAAGGCCGGCCGATCGAGCAGCACCGCGACCAGCACCACCGCAGTCATGATGAAGGCCCGCTCGGTCGCGACGCTCGCGCCCGACAGGATCAGGTAGGCAAGCCCCGCCCCCAGCGCCACGAGGGCTGCGATCTTCTTCGTCGGCAGCCGCAGCGCGATCGCCGGCACCAGCGCCAGCCCGTAGCGGACCAGCGCGAAGACGAAGCCGGTGAGCAGCCCCATGTGCAGCCCCGATATCGCCAGCAGATGCGCGAGGTTCGAGGCCCGCAGCGCCCCGAGCGCCTGCGGGTCGACGCCGGCGCGGTCTCCGGTCAGGATCGCCGAGGCGAAGCCGCCGTTCGGGCCCGGGATCGCCGTCTGAATGCGCTGCGATAGTGCCCAGCGCAGCGCGAAGACCCGCCCCTGCCAGCCCGGTCCTGCGCCGTCGTCCTCGGCCTCGAGAAAGGGCGTGCGGGTGTAGCCGATGGCGCCGAGCCGGTCGAACCAGGCGAGGCGGCGGAAGTCGAAGCCGCCCGGCTCGCTCGGTGCCGCCGGCGGCGAGATCCGCGCCTGGCCGAGGATGCGCAGGCCTGGCCGCAGCACCTCGGGGGGTGTGGTATCTTCGACCGAGACGCGGATGCGCGCGGGCGTGCGGGCGGGCTCTAGCCCGTGGACCACCACCCGGTCGAGCAGCACGCGGGGCCGGTTGCTGCCCGAGCGGTCGAGCCCGACGATCCGCCCCTCGACCGCGGCGGTCATCTCGTAGGCGAGCACCGGGGCCGCGACCAGGTGGCTGCGCAACGCCGCCGCGCCGAAACCCGCGAGGGGCAACACCGCCGCGGTGAGCCCGATGCGCGCGACCGGCCCGACCCGCGGCAGCGTCGCGACCGCCATCGCCGCAAGCGTGGCGAGGGCTGCGAGCATCCAGCCCTCGGGCTCGGCGGGCGCGGCGAAATAGGCGCCGATGCCGAGCGCGAAGAACACCGGCACCCAGAGGGCGAGATGCGGACGCTGCGCCTCGAGGATGCCCGCAAGCCGGCTCTCGGCCACGTCCCTTGTTCTCCCGTCGCGAAATCGCCTAAAGACTTCGCTAACGCCCCCGTGGTTTCCAAGAGGTTAATATATGGCCGCCACAGGTTCAGATGTCGTTACCCGCTTCGCTCCGTCCCCGACCGGGTTCCTGCACATCGGCGGCGCGCGCACGGCGCTCTTCAACTGGCTCTACGCAAGGCATTGCGGGGGAAAGTTCCTGCTGCGCATCGAAGATACCGACCGCGCCCGCTCCACACCCGAGGCGACGGAGGCGATCTTCGCGGGGCTCGGCTGGCTCGGGCTCCACTGGGACGGCGAGGCGGTGAGCCAGGCGTCGCGGCTCGAGCGCCACGCCGAGGCCGCACGCGAG
>JBBQRM010000584.1:0-1939 GCA_038214855.1 Rhodobacterales bacterium
CTTACTTGAACGTTCGATTGCCGCTCACCACATCGTTGCCATGCCAGCGAAAGGAGGTGATGGGCATGGCAGGCAAGAACCAGCACGTGGTTCGGCGCGAGGAAGGCTGGGCAGTCCTTGGCGCCGGGAACAACCGCGACACGGCGCGTTACGGCACTCAGGCCGAGGCAATCGATCGGGCCACCGAGATTGCGCGCAACCAGCAGAGCGAAGTTCTGATCCACGGACGTGACGGCCGGATCCGCGAGCGCAACAGCTACGGAAACGACCCGTTCCCGCCCCGCGGCTGAGAACCGCGCGGAGGACCCGTGAGGCCCTCCGCGCGACAACTCGCGCCTCAGAACTTCCCCTCCACCCAGTTCGCCACGATCAGCCCCGGCACACTGTCCAACGCCCGGTCTGCATCCCGGGCGAGGTCCAGCCGCTTCGGCAGCTTGACCTGCGGCACCAGCAGGAAGATCGGAGCGGTGACCTTGCCTCGGCCGGTCTTGGAGCGCGACACCACCGCCTGGCCCTTCGTGTTCAGCCGCCCCTCGGCCACCAGCAGGCTCGGGCCCGTCCGGCGATAGACAAAGCGCAGGCGCAGCCCGCGCCGCCGCTCCCATTCGCCGGGTGTGATCCGACCGCCGCGCAGGGACTTGCCTGCAGCGGGAAGCGGGATCGCGAGCCAGAACCCATCTTTCGAGCGGATCAGCGGGCCAGTGTCATGCGCGCCGACGATGACCGGGGCCTTGGACCAGACCAGCGCCGCGGCGTCGAGGCTTTCGCCCGACCTCGGGAAGGTCTGGCTCCGGATCGAATTGGCGAGCCGTGGCCCAAGCCCCGCGCCGGTGATCTGCAGCCGCCATGCGGTCTTCAGCCCGGTCCCGGCCTCGCGCATGGCGGCCGTCACGGCGCGTTCGCCCGCCGCGACCTCGGCCGCCATCATCGCGACGATGTCGGGATCGATGTCGAGCTTCAGTCTCATGCGGGCCTCAGATCCACGGTCCAGACCAGTCGCTCGCGGTCCCGGACGGGCTCGCCCTGAATGAGGAAGGCGTCGCCCTCGATCTCGATCCGGTCGCCGGGACGCAGGTTCGCCACCTCCGCCACGCGCAGGTCGATGCGGGTGGTTTCCGACCAGAGCCGCGCGTCGCCGAAGTCACTGATTGCATCAGCGCGCCGGGCGACGACGCGCACCAGAACGGGCGCGCCGCCGTCGGCGATGTAGACCGCGTCGCGGGCGATATTGCTGTCCGCGAAAAGGGCGTCCAGCGCCACGGCGACGGCAGACATCACGTCCGCCGCGCGCTGCGCAGCACCTGCGGGCGGGTGCAGATCGGCAGCGGGTTGCTCTCGATCTCGAGCCGCACCCATTCGTCGCGATCGCGGTCCGGGATCATCCGCGCATAGAGCGGCAGGCCCACGGTGTTGACCGTCTCGAAGGTGTCCGCCGGCGCGTAGTAGATCTCGAACAGCCCCTCGACGCCCTCGGGATAGAAGAGCGCCTTGTCGGTCGGCACCCCGAAGCCGAGCCCGCCCCGGTAGCGGCGGAAGGTGATGCCGCCGAAGCTGACCTCCTCGCCCACGCGGCCGCGCAGATCGGCGGCGGCGGCGGTGTTGAGATAGGTCTCGCGCACTTCCTTGTGGGCGACCAGATCGGCGAAGAAGGCCGAGCCGCATTCGGCGCGCAGCTGCACCTGACCGGCGGCCAGACCGCCCAGCGTATCCTCGACGCTCTCGATTAGCGCCTGGCAGCGCTTGCGCAGCGCGCCCGAGGCCGGGGTGGCGTTGTCGAGGTCGAAATCGCCCTCCGCGGCCGGGGTGATGTTGAACTCGGTGTAGTAGTTGATCACCGTCGCCCCATCGCGCGGGTCCTTCACCACGCCCTGGATGCCATTGAACAGGTGAAACTCGAAGGTGGCCTCGGCATCATTGCGCAACCGCCCCATCTTGCGAG
>JBBQRM010000585.1:0-1937 GCA_038214855.1 Rhodobacterales bacterium
AGGCGCCCGGCTTGCGCGTGTCCCGGCGCGTCGATGCGCCCCGCCGCGTCGGCTCCCGCGAGCGCCGTCGCCGCCAGCGCCGCCGCCGCGATGCCGGCGCGCGCGCGGCCCGCGGGCGCGTGGCGGGCGATGCGCCCCGTCGCCCACAAGAGCGTCGCCGCGAGGCCGATCAGCACCCCAGCTATCAGCACCGCCGCCGCCAGCGCGGGCGCCACGCCGACGGTGCCGCTGGCCAGCCGCCAGCTCGCCGGCACGAGATGCAGGTCGAGCACGAGGTTGAACGGCCGCCCGTAGGCGAGATGGGTGCCGAAATCCGCGAGCGCCACCGGCGGCAGCATGGCGAGGAGCACCGTCGCGCCGAGCCGGATCGGCAGGCGGAGCCGCCCGCGCGCGAGCAGCAGGACGAGAAGAAGCGCCGGCAGCTCCAGCGGCAGGGGCGGGAGGGTGACCAGCGCCTCGGGGCGGTTCGGCAGCACGAGCACCAGCGCGATCAGTGCGAGCGCCGCGAGATCGGCCGCGAGGGCGCGCGCCTCAGGCACGCGCGCCCTCGCGCCTGGCATAGACGTCGCCGGAACGCCCCGGCGCGAGGTTCCCGGCCAGCGCCGCGCCGATGGCCTCGGCGCCGAGCCAGGCGTCGAGCGCGAAGACAGGCGCCTCGCCGCGCACCAGGTTGAAGCGGTAGTCTGCGAGCCGGGCGAGACGCGCGACGCAGGCCGCCGCGACCTCGGGCAGCGCCGGCAGGTACTCGAATGCGATCCAGTCCACCGGGCGGCTGAGCCCTGCGAGCACTTCGGCCTCGAACCCCTCGACGTCGATCTTGACGAAGCGCGGCAGCCCGTGCTCGGCCGCGAGGGCGTCGAGCGTGGTCACCTGCACCGTCTCGGTGCCGTCCCAGACCACATGGCCGAAGCCTTCGGCGGCGTGCATGCGCGCGCCGAACCCCGGCGTGAGCGAGGAGACGGTCGGATGCAGCTTCGAGACCGCCATCCGGGCTTCGCCGGGTGCAGCCCCTGCGGCGAGGCGCAGGAGCGTGACGCCTTCGTCGCCCCCGAGGTCGCGGGCGAGCAGCGCGTGGAGCGCCCGCTGCGGCTCGAGTGCCACGACGCGGGCCTCGGCGCGGCGCAGCGCGCGGCTGCGGTTGCCGACATGCGCGCCGATGTCGAAGGCGAGATCTCCGGGCGCTATGATCGTCGCGTAGAGGCGGGCGAGCCGCGCGTTCCGCCAAGGGCGCGCGCGGTAGATCGCGAGCGAGCGCACGACGCCTGCGAGGCTGCGCAGATCGGCGGCCGGGCCGAGCATCAGGCGGCGGCGCGGGTTGCGAGCCGGCGGAGATCGCGCGCGAAGGACCAGGCAAGGGCGGCGAGTGCCGCGGCGGCGAGCGCTTGCGACACCGGCGGCACCACCGGTGGGGCGAGGAGCAGCCCGAGCACACAGACCTGGAGCACGCAGACCGCCTGGCGCCATCGCGACGGCGGCAGCGGCCGGGCGAGCACGGGCCACAGCAGGCCCGCGAGCACGAAGCCATAGCGCATCAGCCCGATGCCGAGCACCCAGACGCCGGCCTTGTCGAGTCCCGCCACCAGCGCCGCCAGCACCAGGATCAGGAGCGCGTCCACCTCCATGTCGAACCGGGCGCCGAAGTTCGAGACGAGCCGCTGGCGCCGCGCGGCCCAGCCGTCGATCCCGTCCAGCGCCAGAAGCGCCGCCGCCGCCGCAACAGCAGCCCAGGCGAGCGGTGCGTCCACCGCCTGCGGCGCCATCGCCAGCGCCGCGAGAGCCGCGGCACCGCCGGCGCGCAGGAGCGTGAGGGTGTTGGCGAGGCCGAAGCGCCGGTGCGGGTGCCCGGCCGCGGCGCCCGAGACGGCCAGCGCCGCGACCAGCGCATAGAGCCCGAAAGCCGCCGCGCGCGACGGCGCTTCGAGCGGCAACACCGCGAG
>JBBQRM010000586.1:0-1936 GCA_038214855.1 Rhodobacterales bacterium
GGGCGCCATATAGAGCAGCTTGAGCGCACCTGCGTCGAGGGCGGCAAAGACCGCCTCGGTCTCCTCCTGGGTGTTGCCGGAGGTGAGCGCGCCCGCGGCGACGCCGGCGGCGCGCAGGGCCCGGACCTGGTCGCGCATCAGCGCGATCAGCGGCGAGATCACCACGGTGACGCCGGGGCGCATCAGCGCCGGCAGCTGGTAGAGCAGCGACTTGCCGCCGCCCGTGGGCATGATCGCGAGCACGTCGCGGCCCACGGAGATCGCTTCGATCACCTCGGCCTGGCCGGGCCGGAAGGCGGCGAAGCCGAAGACCTCTGCGAGCAGGCGCAGGGCCTGGGGATCGGTCTCGCCGTCAGGCATCGGTGCGGCGAAGGATATAGATCATCGTGTCTCCATAGCGACGGCTGTCGCGCAGCGTCAAGGCGGGCGGTGGCGCGATGGCTGCTGCCTCCTCCCAGACGACGAGCGCTTGCGGCGCGAGCCAGCCGCCGTCGAGGGCCGCGGCGAGCGCCCGCTCGCCGAGGCCGCGCCGGTAGGGCGGGTCGAGGAACACCAGATCGAAGGGCGGGTCCTCGCAGGCGCCGAGCCGCGTCGCGTCGCGGGCGAGGACGCGCGCCGCCTCCCCGAGCCCGAGCGTGGCGACGTTGCGCGCGATCAGCGCGCGCGCCTTGGCGCCGTCGTCGACGAAAGTGGCGGAGGCAGCACCCCGGGATAGCGCCTCAAGGCCGTGCGCGCCGGTGCCGGCGAAGAGGTCGAGCACGCGCGCACCTTCGGGCGGGGGCGGCGTGCCGTAGCCGCCGTGGGCGAGCAGGTTGAACAGGCTCTCGCGCACCCGGTCCGAGGTCGGGCGCAGCCGCGCCGCCGCGTCGCCCGCGCCGAGGCCGGCGAGCGCCGTGCCGCGGTGGCGTCCTGCGACGATGCGCATCGGCGGGATTCCCGGTTTATGTTCGACCGCCGCCCGTCTATAGCCGGGGTCGCGAGGCATCAACCGAGAGAGGGGTTTCTTCCATGACGATCAGCAAGGGCGACCGGCTTCCCGATGCGACCTTCCTCGAGATGGGCGACGACGGTCCGCGGGAGGTGGCGAGCGGGGAGGTCTTCGCGGGGCGCAAGGTCGCGGCCTTCGCGGTGCCCGGCGCCTATACCGGCGTCTGCTCGACCCAGCATGTGCCGAGCTTCATCCGCGTGGCCGACGACCTCCGGGCCAAGGGAGTGGACGAGATCGTCTGCGTCGCGGTCAACGACCCGTTCGTGATGAAGGCGTGGCGCGAGGCGACCGGCGCCGACAAGGCCGGGATCCGGATGCTCGGCGACCCGGGCTCGGCCTTCACCCGCGCGGTGGGCATGGACTTCGACCGGCCGCAGGCGGGGTTTCTCGGCCGCTCGAAGCGGTATGCGATGCTTGTGGACGACGGGGTGGTCGAGGTGCTGAACGTCGAGGAGAGCCCGGGGGCCTGCGAGGTAAGCGCCGGCGAGACGCTGCTGGCGGCGCTCTGAGGGGCGGGGATGCGCGGCTGCTCACGCGTGAGCAAACCGGTAAGTTTTTGATAAGAAAAGGTTTTCTTTTTTCGTTAACCTGAACGAAAGGATTGTTAACGCAGATCTGGGAGCCGAAGGCTGCGCGCCAGGGCGGAATCCCTGGTTTCCGTGCCAGAACTAAAGTGCCGCTGTGCGGACCTTGTGGACGTTGGCCCAATGTCAGCTTCGCAATTGGCGCCCACCTTTCCGATGAAACTGGACGCCTTCCGCGCGCAGGTCGGACCCGATAGAGTGACCTGCCAACCGGACAATCATGATCGTTCAAACGCAACTCCGATCCTATTAGCCACAGGTCAGCTAGATCGGCGATGTGTAAGGCGAAACAGTCTTCAGGCCCAAAGAAAGTTTCTTGCTTCACCATGATGAGCGCGGCGGGGAACAGAAGGACAGGAGTAAT
>JBBQRM010000587.1:0-1932 GCA_038214855.1 Rhodobacterales bacterium
AATCGGGCGCTGCTCGCCAGCGGAGCAGCGATCTCGGAGATGAACCTGCTGCGCAAGCACGTCTCGGGGATCAAGGGCGGGCGGCTGGCACGGGCGGCGCATCCGGCGCGGGTGGTCTCGCTGGTCGTCTCCGACATCCCCGGCGACGATCCGGCGCTGGTCGCGTCGGGGCCGACGATCCCCGACGGGGGCACGGTGGAGATGGCGCGGGCGATGGTGACCCGCTACGGGCTCGACCTGCCGGCGGCGGTTATGGCGCATCTGGAGCGGCCGGAGGCAGCGGCGCCGCGGCCGCAGGATCCGGATTTCGCGCGGGATACGGTGCATCTGATCGCCTCGGCCTCGGGGTCGCTCGAGGCGGCGCAGGCGGCGGCGCGGGACGCGGGCTGGCAGGCGGTGATTCTGTCGGACGCGATCGAGGGCGAGGCCCGCGACGTGGGCCGGGTCCATGCGGCGATCGCCCGCGAGGTGGCGGCACGGGGGCGGCCGTTCCGGGCGCCGGTGATCCTGCTGTCGGGGGGCGAGACGACGGTGACGCTGCGCGGCAAGGGGCGGGGCGGGCGGAACGGGGAGTTCCTGCTGGCCTTCGCGCTGGCCGTCGAGGGGGTGGCGGGCATCCATGCGCTGGCGGCCGACACCGACGGGATCGACGGGTCGCAGGACAATGCCGGGGGCTTCGCCGACGGGGGGACGGTCGGGCGCATCCGGGCGGCGGGGGGCGATCCGCGGGCGATGCTGGCGGCAAACGACGCCTGGGGGGCGCTCGATCTGGCCGGCGACCTGCTGGTGACGGGGCCGACGGGGACCAACGTCAACGACTTCCGGGCTGTCCTGATCGCGCCTCCGGAATGAGCGTTGCACGGTTTTCACTGTGAAAGATGCAACCGCCCCTTGAAAACATTGGAGAAAAAACCGCGTTTTTACCTGTCGTTAGGAGTTTCCACGGCGCGGGCGAGGGGCAGGGTCACGACGAAGGTGGTGCCCTCGGCCCCGGTGTCGCGCAAAGCTAGCGTGCCGCCGTGGCCGCGCACGAGCTCCGAGGCGATGACGAGGCCGAGGCCGGAGCCGCCTTGGCGCACGCCGCCGCGGAACGGCTGGAACAGGTTCTCGCGCGCCTTGGGGGGCAGGCCCGGGCCGGTGTCGGTGACGGCGATCTCGGCTGCCTCCGCCCTGCGGCTCGCCGTGACGGTGACGCGGCCGGGCTTGCCCGTGGTCTCGACCGCTTGTGCTGCGTTGCGGACGAGGTTCGAGAGCACCCGGTAGAGCTGGTCGGCGTCGGCGCGCAGGTGCATGTCCTGAGGCACCTCGGCCGCGAAGGCGACGTGACCGGAGGCCGCGGCGCGGCCCTCGTTCTCGAGCACTTCGGACACGAGGGGTGCCAACGCCACGTCTGCGAGCTCGGGCGCAGGCTCCTCGGCCTTCCCGTAGGTCAGCGTCCGCTCGCAGAGCTTGATCGCGCGGGCGAGCGAGCCGACGAGCTTTGGCGCGGTGCGCCTGACCCGAGGGTCGTCGCTCGTCTCGATCCGGTCGGCGAGAAGCTGGGCGGTGGTCAGCAGGTTGCGTAGGTCGTGGCTAATCTTGGCGACGGCGGTGCCCAGCGCCGCCAGCCGCTCCTTCTGGCGCAGTGCTGCGGTCAGGCGCAGCTGGAGGTCCTGGAGCGCGGTCTCGGCCTGGCGCAGCTCGCGCGCGCCGCTGCGAGGCTCGATCACCCGCGCCGGATCCTCGGGATCGTCGCGATAGGCGGTCATGTTTTCGACCACGCGCTCGATGGGCCGCACGATGATGCGCCGCACCGCGAGAAACAGCAGCGCCGCGGTCAGGATCGAGATGAACAGCGACAGGTAGAAGATGCGCAGGCCGTAGTCGATCATCGCGGCGCGCAAGGGCGCTTCGTGCAGCACCGTCTCCACCTCGCTCCGCGCGCCGTGGGTG
>JBBQRM010000588.1:0-1895 GCA_038214855.1 Rhodobacterales bacterium
ACATTATCGCGCAGATCTCGGTTGACCTTTGCAGGGGGCGTGCCTTAGCGTGCCGGTTCATGGCGAACGTAGGACGTATCACGACAGGGCGCGACCCCCGGCTGCGGCACTAGAGCCTGCCCGGATATCGCGCCTTGCCCCCGCCCGGGGGTTTTTTTATGGCTGGCGGGCGGGATTCGCGCGTTCCCGCGCAAGGCGACGAGGAGTGGTCCCATGGTACGGAAGACCGACAGGACACCGCGGCAGATGACCGGAGCGCAGATCGTGATCCAGGCGCTGGTCGATCAGGGTGTGGACACGGTCTTCGGCTATCCCGGCGGCGCGGTGCTGCCGATCTACGACGCGATCTTCCAGCAGAACCACATCCGCCACATCCTGGTGCGCCACGAACAGGGTGCGGCTCATGCGGCCGAGGGCTATGCGCGGTCCACCGGCAAGCCCGGCGTGGTCCTCGTGACCTCGGGGCCCGGGGCGACGAACACCGTCACCGGCCTGACCGACGCGCTGATGGATTCGATCCCGCTGGTGGTGCTGACGGGCCAGGTGCCGACCTTCATGATCGGCAACGACGCGTTCCAGGAGGCCGATACAGTCGGCATCACCCGGCCCTGCACCAAGCACAACTGGCTGGTCAAGGATACCGCGCGTCTTGCCGAGACGATCCACCAGGCCTTCCACGTCGCGACCCACGGCCGGCCGGGGCCGGTGCTCGTGGACATTCCCAAGGACGTGCAGTTCGCGACCGCCCCCTACACGCCCCGCGAGGCGGCGCGCATCGGCCACTACCGGCCGCGAACCCGGGGCGACGAGGCGGCGATCGAGGTGGCGGTCGAGGCGATCGAGCAGGCGGAGCGGCCGATCCTCTATTCCGGCGGCGGGGTGATCAACGCCGGCGACCGGGCGAGCGCGCTGCTGCGCGAGCTGGCGGAGGCGACGGGGTTTCCGCTCACCTCGACGCTGATGGGGCTCGGGGCCTATCCGGCGAGCGGCAGGAACTGGCTCGGGATGCTGGGGATGCACGGCACCTATGAGGCCAACTGGGCGATGCACGACTGCGACCTGATGCTGTGCATCGGCGCGCGTTTCGACGACCGGATCACCGGGCGGCTCGACGCGTTCTCGCCGGACTCGTTCAAGGTGCATGTCGATATCGATCCCTCCTCGATCAACAAGAACGTGCATGTGGACGTGCCGATCGTCGGCGACGTGGGCGAGGTGCTGGAGGCGGTGCTCGCGCGCTGGAAGGCGCGGGGGGCGCGGACGAATGCCGCGGGGATCGAGGGCTGGTGGCGGCGGATCGAGGGCTGGCGCCAGCGCGACTGCCTGGCGTTCCGCAACTCGGACGAGCTCATCAAGCCGCAGTACGCGATCCAGCGGCTCGAGGCGCTGACCAAGGGATACGATCGCTACATCACCACCGAGGTCGGCCAGCATCAGATGTGGGCGGCGCAGTACATGGGCTTCGAGGCGCCGAACCGCTGGATGACCTCGGGTGGCCTGGGCACGATGGGCTACGGCACGCCCGCCTCGATCGGGGTGCAGGTGGCGCATCCGGAGGCGCTGGTGATCAACGTCGCGGGCGAGGCGTCGTGGCTGATGAACATGCAGGAGATGTCGACGGCGATACAGTACCGGCTGCCGGTCAAGCAGTTCATCCTCAACAACGAGCGGCTGGGGATGGTTCGGCAGTGGCAGGAATTGCTGCACGGGGAGCGGTATTCGTCGTCCTGGTCCGAGGCGCTGCCGGATTTCGTCAAGCTGGCGGAAGCCTTCGGGGCCAAGGGCATCCGCTGCGAGGCGCCGGGCGATCTGGACGCGGCGATCGAGGAGATGCTGGCCTATCCGGGGCCGGTGATCTTCGATTGCGTGGTCGAGAAGCACGAGAACTGCTTTCC
>JBBQRM010000589.1:0-1893 GCA_038214855.1 Rhodobacterales bacterium
CGATCTCGCGGCGCTGGAATGGCAGGTCGAGCTCGGCGCCGACGAGGCGATCGCCGAGACGCCGCTCGACCGCTTCCAGGCCCCCGACGCTCCGCCGCCGCCCGAGCCCGCGCCCGCCCCCCGGCCCGCGCCCTCGGCCGAGGCGACCACCGCCGAGATCGCCGCCGGCTGCGCCGATCTCGCGGCTCTGCGCGCGGCGATGGCCGCCTTCGACGGCTGCGCCCTCAAGCGCGGCGCGCGCAACCTGGTCTTCGCCGACGGCGATCCGGCAGCCCGGGTGATGCTCGTCGGCGAGGCGCCCGGACGCGACGAGGACATGGCCGGCCGGCCCTTCGTCGGCGCCTCCGGCCGGCTGCTCGACGCGATGCTCGCCGCCATCGGCCTCGCGCGCGACGCGGAGGATCCGACCCTTGGGGCCTACATCACCAACGTCCTGCCCTGGCGGCCGCCGTCGAACCGCGAGCCTGCCTCGGACGAGGTGGCGATGATGCTGCCGTTCCTGCACCGCCACATCGAGCTCGCGGACCCGCGGGTGCTGGTCGCACTCGGCAGTGCGGCCGCGCGCGCGCTCCTCGACACGCAGGTGGGCATCACCCGGCTGCGCGGCCAGTGGGGGACGTGGCGCGGCGTGCCCGTGCTGCCGATGCGCCATCCGGCGGCGCTCCTGCGCGACGCCGGGCTCAAGCGCACCGCCTGGGCCGATCTTCTGGCGCTCAAGGCGCGGCTGGAGGCTGGCGATGGCTGAGCGGGCGTTCGTGCCGGTGCGCATCGCGGTGCTCACCGTCTCCGACACCCGCGACCTCGCCGCGGACCGTTCGGGCGACACGCTGGTCGCGCGGCTGACGGCGGCGGGGCACCAGCTGGCCGACCGCGCGATCCTGCGCGACGAGCGCGCCGAGATCGCGGCGCGGCTCAGGGCATGGATCGCCGATCCCGGCATCGACGTGGTGATCTCGACCGGCGGCACCGGGCTCACGGGGCGCGACGTGACGGTCGAGGCGCACGAGGAGGTGTACGAGAAGGCGATCCCGGCCTTCGGGACGATCTTCACCTTCGTCAGCCACGCCAAGATCGGCACTTCGGCGATCCAGAGCCGCGCCTGCGCCGGGGTCGCGGGGGGGACGTATCTCTTCGCGCTGCCGGGCTCGCCCGGGGCCTGCCGCGACGCCTGGGACGAGATCCTGGCGCCCCAGCTCGACTACCGTCACATGCCCTGCAACTTCGTCGAGATCCTGCCGCGGCTCGAAGAGCACAAGCGCCGCAAATAAAGGTGTGCGGACACGCGCTTCCTGCGCCCTATACTCTGGGCATCCTCGCCGCCTCGGCGGCACAGGCAAGGGCAGCCGATGCGGTTTCTCGGGCGCGGTCTCTTCGGCGCGATGGCGCTCATCCTGACGCTGGGGCTTCTCGCCCTCGCGGCCGGCAGCCTGATGCGCGCGACGTCTGCGGACGACACCGAACGGGGAGGGCGGCCCGGCGCCGAGGAGCGGGTCTA
The DNA here is from genome assembly GCA_038214855.1 of Rhodobacterales bacterium. Classification (GTDB taxonomy): domain Bacteria; phylum Pseudomonadota; class Alphaproteobacteria; order Rhodobacterales; family Rhodobacteraceae; genus Amaricoccus. Next base: position 1,496 of record JBBQRM010000589.1, read on the forward strand.
TTCGGTCGAGGTGGCGGTGCTGGAGCCGCAGAACGTGCGCCCGGTGCTCACCGCCTACGGCGAGGTGTTGAGCGCGCGGCAGCTGGAGCTGCGTGCCGCGACGGGCGGACGCCTGGACACGCTCGCGGCGGGGATGCGCGACGGCGGGCGGGTCGCGGCGGGCGAGGTGGTGTTCACGCTCGACCCCGCCGATGCCCGCGCCGCCCTGTCGCTCGCGGACAGCGATCTCGCCGCGGCCCGGGCAGAGACGGCGGAGGCGCGCGGGGCGGTCGGCTTGGGCGAGGCCGAGCGCGCGGCGAGCCTGCGCCAGCGCGATCTGCGGGCGCGCGCGCTCGAACGCACCCGCGACCTGCGCGCGCGCGGCATCGGCACCGAGGCCGATCTCGAAGCCGCGGAGC
>JBBQRM010000590.1:0-1891 GCA_038214855.1 Rhodobacterales bacterium
GGGATCGACATGTACATGGGCGCGGGCGGCGCGCCGGAGGGCGTGCTGGCGGCCGCGGCGCTGAAATGCATGGGCGGCCAGATGCTCGGGCGGCTGATGTTCCGCAATGACGACGAGCGCGAGCGGGCGCGCAAGGCCGGAATCGAGGACCTCGACCGCGTCTACACCCGCGACGAGATGGTGACCCAGGACGTGATCTTCGCCGCGACCGGCGTGACCGACGGCTCGGTCGTCGGCGGAGCGCGGCGCGACGGCGAGTATCTCGAGACCGAGACGATCCTGATGCGCTCGAAGACCGGCTCGGTGCGCCGCCTGCACTACCGCCAGCGCAACAACTGACGGCGCGCGGGCGGTGGCGGGGGCGCGTGGCAGGCGGATCGCCACGGGCTTCATGGTCCTGTGGCTGGTGTTCTGGGGCGCGGGCATCCTCGTCGTGCTCTACGGGCTGGGGGCGGCGCTTCTCGCGGGCAATGCCGCCGGTGCTCTGCTGATGGCGCTGTGGCTGGTCGCGGCGGTCTTCGGGCTGTGGCAGGGGCTGCGCAAGATGCGCCAGCTCGCCGGGCTCGCACCGCCGCCGGCGCGGCCCGTGCGCGACCATATCCGGCGCGACGCCCCGCCCGGGACATGAGCCCCGCCTTTCTCGCGGTGGAGCGGTCGGTGATGGGACGGCGCTGGCAAGGTTCATCGCCCGAGGAGGACCGGCTCGGCCTCGCCATCGCCCAGGCCGCGGGCGTGCCGGAGATCGTCGGGCGCATCCTCGCGCGCCGCGGCGTGGACCCTTCGGAGGCGGCCGCGCATCTCTGCCCGTCGCTGCGCGACCTGATGCCGGACCCGTCGTCCCTGCGCGACATGGACGAAGCGGCGGCGCGATTCCTCACCGCGGTGCAGCGGGACGAGCGGATCGCGGTCTTCGCGGATTACGACGTCGACGGCGGCGCCTCGGCGGCGCTGCTGATCCTGTGGCTCAGGGCGATGGGCGCGGCCGAACCGACGCTCTACGTGCCCGACCGGATCGCGGAGGGCTACGGGCCGAACGTGCGAGCGATGACGACGCTCGGAGAGGCGCACGAGCTGATCGTCTGCGTCGATTGCGGCACATTGGCGCACGAGGCGGTGGCGGCGGCGGGCTGTCACGTGCTGGTGCTCGATCACCACCAGGGCGGCGAGACGCTGCCGCCTGCTCTAGCCGTGGTCAATCCCAACCGTCAGGACGAGGCGGGAACGCACGGCTACCTCTGCGCCGCGGGGGTGGTGTTCCTGATGCTGGTCGCGGTCAACCGGCTGATCCGCGCGGGCGGCGGCGAGGGGCCGGACCTGATCGGCCTGCTCGATCTCGTGGCGCTGGCGACGGTCGCGGACGTGGCGCCGCTCACCGGCCTCAACCGCGCCTTCGTGCGCCGGGGGCTCGCTGTGATGGCGCGGGGGCGGCGGCCGGGGCTCGCGGCGCTCGCCGAGACCGCGGGGCTCGCCGGTGCGCCGACGCTCTACGCGCTCGGCTTCGTGTTCGGGCCGCGGGTGAACGCGGGCGGGCGGATCGGGGCGGCCGACCTCGGCGCGCGGCTGCTTTCGACCGTCGACCCGCACGAGGCGGCGGCGCTCGCCGGCCGGCTCGAGGCGCTGAACGGCGAGCGGCGCGACATCGAGGCGGGCGTGCTCGCCGCGGCGATGACCCAGGCCGAGGCGCGGGGCGATGCCCCGCTCGTCTGGGCGGCGGGCGAGGGCTGGCACCCCGGCGTCGTCGGCATCGTCGCGGCACGGCTGAAGGAGGCGTTCGGCCGGCCGGCGGTGGTGATCGGGCTGAATGGAGGCCGGGCGCAGGGGTCGGGCCGCTCGGTCGCCGGCGTCGATCTCGGCGCGGCGGTCGCCCGCTTGATGCACGAGCGGCTGATCG
>JBBQRM010000591.1:0-1891 GCA_038214855.1 Rhodobacterales bacterium
GGCAGCGATGCCGATGGTGATGCAACTCATGGCGCCGAGGAAGAAGGCGAAGCCGGCCGTGTAGGTAAGCTGTGCGTTGACCTGCACGGGGAGGATCAGTTCGGCCCCGATGTAGAGCAGGCCGCAGCAATAGGCGAGTGCGAACCAGCGCGGCGTGCCGTCGGTGCGATTGGTGGCGGCGACCAGAAAGAACGCGAGCGCAAACAGCGCCGCGATGAACAGGTTTATGGCGAGAATGAAGCTCGCGCCGGCCATGAGATTCTGCGTCCTTGATCCCGCGCAAAATGTAAGGGTTTGGAGTAGAAGAAGAGGTTAATGGCGCCGCATAAGTTCCCGGCCAGCATTTGCAGCGGAACTCTTGCCGACGAAGGCACTTAAGCCTTGCGCCCAGGCGGGCGCTGCTGCCCGCGCGTCACAATGAGAGAGGCGAATACGATGACCCAGGTGCTGACCGATCACGAGGCAATCCGGCTGTGGGCGACTGCCCGCTCCGGCAACCCCGCGATGGACGACAACCCCGGCACTCCGGTGCTGCGCATCCTGTTCGACCAGATGGCGCTCAATGCCGGCGAGAACCAGTACGGCGACCGCCCCGGCGGCATCGATCTGGTCAGCTGGGATGAGTGGTTCGAGGTATTCGACAGGGAGAAATTCGGGCTGCGGGTCGAGGATGAGCGCCCGGGCGTACTCGACGACTATTTCGAGTTCGTCCCCCGCGACGGCGATCAGCAGGGCTAACAAGGCTGGGGCTAGTGGGGGCGGAGCCGCACCCACTCGTCCCAGGCGTGCTCGGCATCGATGTCGTGGTAGGGCCGTGACTGGTCCAGCTTCAGCGCTGCCGAGTACGGCACGGCCATGCAGGTGGCGCCATCGCGCGCCGCCAGCACTTCGGGCTCGGTCAGCGGCCGGCCAAGCGAGCCCTCAAGTGCCCGCAGCACGTCGACGAGCGGCGGATCGAAGACGAGGACCAGTGGATCGTCGTCCATGCTCACTCCCGCTCCGCCGCCGCCTCGATGGCTTCCATGTCCTCGTCGGAAAAGCCGAAATGGTGCCCGATCTCGTGGACGAGGACGTGGGTGATGATCTCGCCCAGCGTTTCGCCGTCTTCGGACTCAGCCCAGTAGTCGAGGATCGGGCGGCGATAGAGCCAGACCTGGTTGGGGAGCTGGCCGGTAAATCCGGTCAGTCCCCCCTGCGGCAGCCCGACGCCGCGAAACAGCCCGAGGATATCGAACTCGCTCTCGAGCTCCATCTCGCGGATGGTGTCTTCGTCGGGAAATTCCTGCACCAGGCAGGGCACATTGCCCGCCAGCGCCCGGAACTCCTCAGGCAGAGCGGCAAATGCAGCGGCCGCAATCTGCTCGAAGTCGTCGAGGGACGGAGCCGTGCGCTCCGTCCACTGGTTGATTGTCGTCATGTTGCTCTGTCCAAGCGATCCCTGAAGGGCTCGCTTGCCCAACCGCGGTCTACTGCCACTCGCGGATATCGACGAAGTGGCCGGCGATGGCGGCGGCGGCGGCCATCTGCGGCGAGACGAGGTGGGTGCGGCCCTTGAAGCCCTGGCGGCCCTCGAAATTGCGGTTCGAGGTCGACGCGCAGCGTTCATGCGGCTTCAGCTTGTCGGGGTTCATGGCGAGGCACATCGAGCAGCCCGGCTCGCGCCACTCGAAACCGGCATCCTTGAAGATCACGTCGAGGCCTTCGGCCTCGGCCTGCTCCTTCACGAGGCCCGAACCCGGCACCACCATGGCGTTGACGTGGCTCGCGACCTTCTTGCCGGCGACGATCTTGGCGGCGGCGCGCAGATCCTCGATACGACCATTGGTGCACGAACCGATGAACACGCGCTCGATCGAGATGTCGGTGATCTTCGTGCCCGGGGTGAGCCCCA
>JBBQRM010000592.1:0-1879 GCA_038214855.1 Rhodobacterales bacterium
GCTGTCGCGGATCGCGCCGAGCTGGCGGTCGGTGAGGTTGCGCGAGGACGCGCAGATCGCATGCGCGCAGGAATGGCTCGCAACCAGCGGCGCGTCGCTCAGCCGCGCCACCTCCGTCACCCCCGCGGCGTTGAGATGCGACAGGTCGACGAGGATGCCGAGCGCGTTGCAGGCCCGCACCAGCGCACGGCCCGCCTCGGTCAGGCCCGGGCCGGTGTCGGGATCGCCGGGGAAACGGAACGGCACGCCGTGGCCGAAGACCGTCGGGCGGCTCCAGACCGGCCCGAGCGACCGCAGCCCGGCTGCGTGCAGCAGGTAGAGCGCGTCGAGGCCTTCGTCGATGGCTTCGGCGCCCTCCAGATGCATCACGCCGGCGATCCGGCCCGCCGCCATCGCTGCGCGGATCTCGGCTGCACTGCGGCAGACGCGGAACGCCTCCGGCGCCAGCCGCTCGAGCCTGAGCAGAAGCCCCGCCATCGCCAGCGCCACCGGCTGGGCCTCGCGGACGCCGATCGGCCCGGGCAGGGGCAGGTCGAACGGCGGCGCCTCCATCACCGCGTCCACATCGGCGAGCCCCCCGGGGGAGGGCACGTAGATCGCGAAGAGCCCGCCCGCGAAGCCGCCTTGCCGCATCCGCGGCAGGTCGAGATGGCCCGCCCCGTCGCCTTCGAGCCACAGCCGGGCGACCGCGTCGGGCCCCGCGCGCCAGAGCCGCAGCAGGAGGTCGTTGTGCCCGTCGAAAACGGGAAGCGGCGTCACGTCGCGGCCTCGGCCGGCGCCGCGGCCTCACCACCGCGAAAGCCCCGGCTCGCGATCATCAGCGCGCGGGTATACTCGGCATCCGAGGACCGGGCGCGCAGCCGCTCGCGCGACAGCGACTCGACCTCGGCGCCGTGCTGCATGACCATCAGCCGCTCGCACATGTGGGCAACGACGGCGAGATCGTGGCTGACCAGCAGATAGGTGAGGCCCCGCTCGGTGCGCAGCCGGTCGAGCAGGTTCAGGACCTCCGCCTGGATCGAGGCGTCGAGTGCCGAGGTCGGCTCGTCGAGGAGCAGCACCTCCGGCTCCAGGATCAGCGCGCGGGCGATGGCCACCCGCTGGCGCTGCCCGCCCGAGAGCTGGTGCGGGAAGCGGAAGCGGAAGCCGCCGCCGAGGCCCACCTCGTCGAGCGCCCGCTCGATGCGCGTCTCGCGGTCGGTGAAGCCGTGGATCGCCAGCGGCTCGGACAGCACGCCGTCCACCGTGTGGCGCGGATGCAGCGAGGCATAGGGGTCCTGAAACACCATCTGGACCTGACGGTAAAAGGCAGCCGCCCTTGGCGCGGCAAGGGTCTGTCCGCCAAGTGCGATGATGCCGGCGCTGGTGGGTGCAAGGCCGCAGATGGCGCGCAACACCGTAGATTTGCCCGAACCGGATTCGCCGACGATACCGTAGCTTTCGCCCTCAATCACCGACAACGACAGGCCCCTGACCGCCTGCACCGGGTTGGCATGGGTGCCAAAGGTCACTTCCAGGGTGCGGATGTCGATCAGCGGCATCAGAGCGCCCAATCCGCATCGCGTTGCAGGGTTTTCAACGGGCGGGTGTTGCCGTCGATCCGCGGCAGGCAGGTGTAAAGCCCCTGAGTATAAGGGTGGCGCGCATGGGCCAGATCCGATGCCCTGACCTCCTCGACGATGCGTCCGGCATACATCACCAGAACCCGGTCGCAGAAAGTGGACACCAGCCGCAGATCGTGACTGATGAAGATCAGCCCCATGCCGCGATCGGTCACCAGCCGGTCAAGGATCGCCAGCACCTCCAGTTGCACCGTGACATCCAGCGCCGAGGTCGGTTCATCGGCGATCAGCAGATCCGGCTCGGTGATCAGCATCAT
>JBBQRM010000593.1:0-1868 GCA_038214855.1 Rhodobacterales bacterium
CCCAGACCGATAAGCGATCCATCAAGTCTCGACGAAAGATCGCAGGATGGTCACCGGACTATCTCCGGGCCATCCTCGCATCAGCCGCAGCCTGAATTGGATTCGGAGCCCTGCGCGTTCCTGACCACCCGCGAGATGGCCTCCCTGCTGCGGGTGCGCGAGCGCAAGATCTACGCGATGGCCGCGAGCGGCGCGATCCCCTGCCGCCGCGTCACCGGCAAGCTGCTGTTCCCCCGCATGGAAGTCGAGGCGTGGCTTGCCGACGGCGCGGAACGCCCGCCGCAGCCGGAGGCACCCGTGGGCGCGGTCGTCGCCGGCAGCCACGATCCGCTGCTCGACTGGGCGATCCGGGCCTCCGGGGCGGGGCTCGCGAGCCTCTTCGACGGCTCGCTCGACGGGCTGGAGCGTGTCGCCAGCCCCAGGGCGCAGGCCGCGGGCCTGCATCTCTTCGAGCCGGAGCACGACGACTGGAACCTCTCCCATGTCGCGGCGCAGGCGGGCGCGGCGCCCCTCGTGCTCGTCGAATGGGCGCGGCGGGCGCAGGGGCTGATCCTCGCGCCGTCGGTCGCGGAGAGGGTGCGGGGGCCGGCGGATCTCCCCGGCCTGCGCGTGGTCCGCCGCCAGAAGGGCGCCGGCGCGGGGCTGCTGCTCGCGCATCTGATCGCAGCCGCCGGTGTTCCAGAGGCCTCCATCGCCTATACCGAGACGGTGGCGCGCACCGAGGTCGAAGTCGCGGTCGAGGTCGCCGCCGGTCGCGCCGATGCCGCCCCCGGCCTCGCCTCGATGGCGCGGCAGTTCGGCCTGCCTTTCCGGCCGCTGGTCCGCGAGCGCTTCGACCTGCTGGTCGATCGCCGCGCCTGGTTCGAGCCGCCGTTCCAGACGCTGCTGGCCTTCGCCCGCGGCCCCGCCTTCGCGGCCAAGGCGCACGAGCTCGGCGGCTACGAGCTCGACGGCCACGGCGAGGTGCGCTGGATCGGCGCCTGACCTTTGCGCCTTCCGTGATGTTTCGTGCTTTTCCGTGTCGCTCCTTTCGGCGATGCTCTGCCCGGGACAACGCAGGGAGCCTCTCCATGACCTTCATCCGCGCGGCCTTCGCCGCCGCAGCCTTGGCACTCGCCGGCCTGCCCGCGGCGGCGCAGGAGTTCATCACCGTTGCCTCGACCACCTCGACCGAGCAATCCGGGCTCTTCTCGCACATCCTGCCGATGTTCGAGAAGGAGACCGGGATCGAGGTCCGCGTGGTCGCACAGGGCACCGGCCAGGCGCTCGAGACCGCGCGGCGTGGCGACGCCGACGCGGTGCTTGTCCACGCCCGCGCCGCGGAGGAGGCGTTCGTCGCGGAGGGGCACGGGATCGAGCGGCGCGACGTGATGTACAACGACTTCGTCATCGTCGGACCCCAGGGCGATCCCGCCGGCATCGCCGATGCGCCGGACGCGGCCACGGCGCTCGCCGAGATCGCCGCGGCCGGGACGCCCTTCGTCTCGCGCGGCGACGATTCGGGCACCCACAAGGCCGAACGGGTGCTGTGGGAAAAGGCCGGGATCGAGCCCTCGGGCGACTGGTACCGCGAGACCGGCAGCGGCATGGGCCCGACGCTCAACGTCGCGGCCGAGATGCCGGCCTATACCCTGACCGACCGCGGCACCTGGATCAGCTTCATGAACCGCGGCGAACTCGGCATCCGCTTCGAGGGCGATCCGGCGCTCTTCAACCAGTACGGCGTGATCCTGGTCAACCCCGAGAAGCATCCCACGGTCAAGGCCGAGCTGGGCCAGACCTTCATCGACTGGCTGGTCTCGCCGGCGGGGCAGCAGGCGATCGCGGGCTACAAGATCGGCGGCGAGCAGCTGTTCTATCCGAACGCG
>JBBQRM010000594.1:0-1853 GCA_038214855.1 Rhodobacterales bacterium
TCACCCGCTACGTCCACGCCGAGGGCAGCAAATGAGCGTCCAAGAAGACCTCTCAACGCGCGAGATGAGCTATGCCGAGGCGATCCGCGATGCGCTTGCGATCGCCCTGGAGCGCGACGAGCGGGTTGTCGTGATGGGCGAGGACATCGGCGTTTACGGCGGCGCTTTCCAGGTGACGGGCGACCTGATCGACCGCTTCGGCCCGGACCGGATCATCGACACGCCTATCTCCGAGCTCGGCGGCGTCGGGGTTGCGGTCGGTGCCGCGATGACCGGCCTGCGGCCGGTGTTCGAGTTTCAGTTCTCCGACTTCGCGACGCTCGCGATGGAGCAGATCGTCAACCAGGCCGCGAAGCTTCGCTACATGCTCGGCGGCGAGGCTTCGGTGCCGCTCGTCATGCGCATGCCGTCGGGCTCCGGCACCGGGGCCGCGGCGCAACACAGCCAGAGCCTCGAAGCCTGGTTCGGCCATGTTCCTGGCCTCAAGGTTGTCCAGCCGACGACGCCGGCAGACGCGAAGGGCCTCCTGCTCGCTGCGATCGAGGACCCCGATCCGGTCATCGTGTTCGAGCATAAGCTCCTCTACAAGATGAAGGGCGAGGTCCCGGTCGGGCACTACACGGTTCCGATCGGCAAAGCCGCAATCCGTCGCGAGGGCACGGACCTGACCCTCGTCGCTTCGGGGATCATGGTGCATCGCGCGCTCGAGGCGGCGAAGAGCCTCGAGGCGGACGGGATATCGGTTGAGGTGATCGACTTGCGCTCGGTTCGGCCAATCGATCGTGAAACGATCGTGGCGAGCGTATGCAAGACCGGGCGGCTCCTCTGCGTCTACGAGGGCGTGCGCACGCTCGGCATCGGCGCAGAAATCAGCGCGATAGTGGCCGAGAGCGAGGCGTTCGACTTCCTCGACGCCCCGATCATGCGGCTGGGGGGCGCCGAGGCGCCGATCCCGTACAACCCCGATCTCGAGAAGGCGGCGGTGCCGCAGGTCAACGACGTCGTGGCTGCAGCGCGCGGACTGGCGCGTCGCGAGGTCTGAGATGCCCGTCGAAGTCATCATGCCGAAGGTCGACATGGACATGGCCTCGGGAAAGCTGTCCGCCTGGCACGTCGCGGAAGGCGAGACCGTGTCCAAGGGCGCGCCGCTGTTCGATATCGAGACCGACAAGGCCGCGATGGAGGTCGAGAGCCCGGCCTCGGGGCGGCTGCACCATGTGCTGGCGACCGAGGGCGAGACGGTGAACGTCGGCGCGCCGGTGGCCTGGATCTACGCCGAGGGCGAGGCGGTCGGACCGGCGCCTTCGGGTGTCGCGACGAATCCGGCCGCGCCCGATGCGGTTGCGCCCGCGGCTGGGCGCGAGCCGGAGCCCGCCAAGCCTGCGGTCGGGCGGTCGAGCGGGCCCGAACGCGCGCGGGCGACGCCGATCGCGCGCCGGCTCGCGAGGGCGGCGGGACTGGCGCTTGACACGGTAAGCGGCTCCGGGCCGCGGGGCCGCATCCAGCGCGCCGACGTCGAGAAGCTTATTGGAGCCGCGCCCGAACGGGCCGACGTCACGGCGGCGCCGCCGGACGCGGAGCGGCTCGCAGTCGCCGGCGCGTGGACCGAGGAGGCGGGCGAGTTGTTCGTCTCGATCCGCAGGGGGAGGGGGACGCCGCTCCTCCTGCTGCACGGCTTCGCGGCCGACTCTACGGGGTGGCTACCGCTGGAGCGCGAGCTGCCCCCCGACATGCCGTTGATCCGGATCGACCTGCCGAGCCACGGCAAGTCGCCGCGGCGGCGAATCGCCGACGAGGGCGCGTTGGTCGCCGCAGTGGTCGCGGCCTTCGACCGCGCGACGAGCGGGCCGGTC
>JBBQRM010000595.1:0-1847 GCA_038214855.1 Rhodobacterales bacterium
GGCTGGAGGAGGTGCAGGCGCGGGTGGCCGAGCGGCTGGAGGAAGTGCAGGCGCGCATCGGCGAGCGGTTCGCGGACGTGCAGGCGCGGCTGGAGGCGCTGGCGGCGCCCGGGGAGAACCCGTTCGCGGAGATCTCCGACCAGCTGACGCGGCTCTATGCGCAGAAGGATGCGACGGTGGAGACGGTGTTCGCGCGGCTGGCGCCGCTGGAGGCGCGGCTGGGGGAGATCGAGGCAGTGGCGCCGCGGCTGGCGGCGCTCGAGGCGGGGGCGGAGGCACGCGACCCGCTGGCCGCGCTCGCGGCGCTCGCCGCCCGGCTCGACGCGCTGCAGGGGGCGCAGGGCGAGGTTTCGGGTCGGCTCGCGGCGCTTGCCGAGCGGCCGGCCCAGGACGATCGTCCCGCGGCAGCCCTCGCCGAGCGGCTCGCGGCGCTGGCGGCGCAGGGGGAGGCGGCGCGCGCGGCGCTGGCCGACCGGCTCGAGGGCCTGGAGACCAGGCTGGGCGAGCTTGCGGCGCGGGAGCTCACCGAGGACGAGGCGCGCACCGAGGCCCAGGCGATCGCCGCTCAGATGATCGCGGCGCGTACCGTCGCCGAGCAGACCGAGCTCTTCTCCAACCGCCTGTCGCTGCTCGAGGCGAGCCTGCCGCGGCTGTCGCTGGCGCAGACGCTGATGATGCAGGCGCTCGAACGGCAGGCAGCGCCCTGGCCTGAGGGTGCGTCGCCCTCGGCGCAAAGTCAGACCGCGCCGTCTTCGGCGCAGGCTCAGACCCCGCCGCCCCCGGCGCAGACCGACCCGGCGCCCGGACCGGGAAAGGCGGGCGGGGAAACTTCTGCAAAGGACGGCGCCGCGCCCGCGCCGCCGAGCGGCGGGGCAGAGGATCTCGAGGCGATCTGGCGGATGCCGCGGATCGTGTCGCTGCATAACCCCAAGTAGACGAGCCCGGGCAGACGGGCCGAGGTGAGCCGCCCGTGCGCGGGCGGTAACGCCGGCTTAACCAATTCCTCTCAGGCTCATACCCTGCAGCGTACGTGCCCGAACCCGCGGCTGTCCCCCGTCGCGCTGCGGTTCCGACCCGAAGCGAGAGAGTTCCGATGAACGACATGGCGCAAGACCTTGCGAGGCTGGCTCCGCAGAGCGCATGGCAGGCGACGGCACCGGCCGTCCCGGAGCCGGAGGTGCTCGACAACCTGCGCCGGGCCGGGCTTGCGAGCCATACGGCGCGGGGGGAGGCCCGCGATCCGGGGCCGGAGGGCGAGGCTGCGGTGCTGCGGGCGCTGAGCCGGCTGGTCGCGGGGTCGATCTATCGGCTCGATCCGTTCCACTACGCCTTCCGACTCGAGCCGGGCGATCTGGGCGGTGCGCTTGGCGATCTCGCGCCCGCGCAATGGGCCGGGGCGCTGCAGGCCGAGCTCGACCGCGCCGGGGTGGCGCTCGAGGTGCGGGCGCTCGCGCCGGCCGCGGCGCCCGCCGGTGCCGGGATGCTCGACGCGGCGCCGGTCTGTCTCATCGGTGCCTGGGACGCGGCGGTGGCCGCGGGCGTGCAGGCGGCGGGGCCGGAGGTCCAGGCGGTGATCCACGCCCGCTTCGCCGTGGCGACCGCCCGGCTGACCGCCGAGTGGATCACCGCCGGGATCGCAGCCGGCCTGCCCGGAGACACGGCGGCGGCGGAGGCCGCCCCGGAGGTCGCGGCCGCGCAGGAGGTTCCGCCCGAGGCCGCGACGGCCGGGCCAAAGGAGCAGGCGGAGCCGGTGGTCGGGGCCGAAGAGGCGACGGAAGGCGCCGCGCCGGCCGAGGCCGAGGCCGGAGCGCTGGAGCGGCGCCTGGCGGCGCTGGAGGCGCGGCTCG
>JBBQRM010000596.1:0-1846 GCA_038214855.1 Rhodobacterales bacterium
ATCCCTTAAATCGGCCGCCTACCGCCGGCCCGGCCGAGGTCGCTCCTGGCAGCGCGCCTGCTGGATCGACGGCGACGCGACGCAGGCGAAAGCCGCGCTGGAGCGGGTGCTGGGCGCGCTAGCGGACTGGCGGCCCGATCCGGCATGATCCTCGCAAATGTCACCTCATGTCCGAAAATGTCGTAAACGTACGTGATTACAACGATTTGCATGGCGTGCTATCATGCCGCGAAGCCGCCCCGCGAATGCCCGCGCGTTGCTTGCCCGGGGGCCCCGGCGGCCAAACGGAGAGACCCGAGCCGATGCCCGTCCGCCCGAGCCCGCTCGAAGCCACGCAGACCCTCGCGCTCGAGCATCGCCCGCTGGAGGCGCTGATCCCCTACGCGCGCAACGCCCGGACGCACAGCGCGGACCAAGTCGCGCTGATCGCCGGCTCGATCCGGGAGTTCGGCTTCACCAACCCGGTGCTGGTGGACGGCACGAACGGCATCATCGCCGGCCACGGCCGCGTGCTGGCTGCCCGCAAGCTCGGGCTCGCTTCGGTGCCGGTGATCGAGCTCGGTCATCTGAGCGACGCCGAGAAGCGCGCCTATCTCCTCGCCGACAACCGGCTCGCCGAGCAGGCGGGCTGGGACCGGGAGATGCTTGCACTCGAGGCAGGCGATCTCGCCGATCTCGGGGTCGATCTCGCGACGCTGGGCTTCGAGGCCGGCGAGATCGACGCGCTGCTCCATGGCGACGCGGCCGATCCGCGGGAGGAGGCGACGCCCGAGCCGCCTGCGGTCCCGGTCTCGCGCGCGGGGGACCTGTGGCTCCTGGGCCGGCACCGGCTGATGTGCGGCAGCAGCACCGACCCGGCGGCGGTGGCGCGGCTGCTGGGTGACGTGCGGCCGCATCTGATGATCAGCGATCCGCCCTACGGCGTCGCCTACGACCCGGGTTGGCGCAACGCCGCGGGGCTGTCGGCGACGAAGCGCACCGGGAAGGTCATGAACGACGACCGGGCGGACTGGCGGGAGGCCTGGGCGCTGTTCCCCGGCGAGGTGGCCTACGTCTGGCACGGAGCGCTGCACGCCACGACCGTCGCCGAGAGCCTCGTCGCCTGCGGCTTCGCGATCCGCTCCCAGATCATCTGGGCGAAGGAGCGGCTGGTGCTCAGCCGGGGCGACTACCACTGGCAGCACGAACCCTGCTGGTATGCAGTTCGGGCGAAGGGCCGCGGCCACTGGTCCGGCGACCGCAAGCAGACGACGCTGTGGGCGATCCCGAGCCGCGACCAGGATGCGCAGACCGTGCACGGGACCCAGAAGCCGGTCGACTGCATGCGCCGGCCGATGCTGAACAACTCCAGCCCCGGGCAGGCGGTCTATGAGCCGTTCTGCGGCTCGGGCACGTCTATCGTCGCCGCGGAAACCTGCGGCCGCGCCTGCCTCGCGATGGAGCTCGACCCGGCCTATGTCGACGTGGCGTTGACGCGCTGGCAGGACTTCACCGGTGCGGCCGCGACGTTGGCCGAGGACGGCCTCGGCTTCGCTGCGCTCACGGCCGAACGGGCGGGACCATGAGCTCGGGACCGAAGCCGAAGCCCACGGCAATCCGCCGCGCCAATGGCAACCCGGGCAAGCGCGCCTGGAACCACGATGATCCGGTGGCGCCCGCCGCGGCGCCGCGGGGTCCGGGCCACCTGTCGCATGTGGCGCAGAAGGAATGGCGCAGGCTCGCGAACGTCCTGCACAAGATGGGGGTGCTGACCATCGCCGACCGCGCCGCACTCGCGGCCTTTTGCCAGTGCTACGCCCACTGGGTCGTGGCGGAGGAGATGCTCCGCGAGACCCCGACGCTCTTA
>JBBQRM010000597.1:0-1845 GCA_038214855.1 Rhodobacterales bacterium
TCGAACCAGGTGGCGACGGGTCTCGCGCTCACGCTCTTCGGTCTGGGGCTCGCGGCGCTGGTGGGCCAGCCCTACAGCGGTGTGCGCCCGCCGCCCTTCGCGCGCGAGGCGATGCCCGGTCTCGCCGATCTGCCGGTGCTCGGGCGGCTGGTCTTCGGCTACGACGCGATGGTCTATCTCGGGCTCGGTCTGGCGGGCGCGGTGTGGCTGTTGCTCAACCGCAGCCGCGCGGGCCTCATCCTGCGGGCGGTGGGGGAGAACCATGACGCGGCGCATGCGCTCGGCTATCCGGTGATCGCGGTGCGGCTCGCGGCCATCGCCTTCGGTGGGGCCTGCGCGGGGGTGGGCGGGGCCTATCTCAGCCTCGTGCGGGTGCCGCAATGGACCGAAGGCATGACGGCGGGGGCGGGGTGGATCGCGCTCGCCATCGTCGTCTTCGCCGCCTGGCGACCCGAGCGGGTGGTGCTCGGCGCCTGGCTCTTCGGGGGCGTGTCGATCCTCCAGCTCAATCTCCAGGCCTCGGGGTTCCTGTCGACGCTCCAGGCCTGGGGGCTGCCGGCGCAGGCGCAGTATTTGTCGATGACACCCTACCTGGTGACGATTATCGTCCTCGTCGTCATCTCGGCCGACCGGACGCGCGTGAGCCTCAGCGCGCCCGGAAGCCTCGGGCGGGTGTTCACAAGGTCCGGCTGACGCACCGGAGACAAACACATGCGCGGGAGAGGCGTCTTCCGCCAGCCAACAAGGGAATGAGACATGAGCTTCACGAAAACCCTGGGCGCGGTCCTCGCGCTCGCGCTCGCCACGGCCGCGCAGGCGCAGGACGACCCGACGAAGGTCGGCTTCATCTACGTGGGCCCGGTGGGCGACTTCGGCTGGAGCTACCAGCACGACCAGGGCCGCCAGGCGATCGAGGCCGAGTTCGGCGACGCGGTCGAGACCACCTTCATCGAGAGCGTGCCCGAGGGTGCGGACGCCGAGCGGGTGCTGCGCCAGATGGCGCAATCGGGCCACGACCTGATCTTCGCGACCTCGTTCGGCTTCATGAACTCCATCGTCAACGTCGCCAAGCAGTTCCCGGACGTGAAGTTCGAGCACGCCACCGGCTACCAGCGGCTCGACAACCTCGCCACCTATTCCGCGCGCTTCTACGAGGGGCGCTACGTGATCGGGATCATCGCCGGGCGGATGACGACATCGAACGTGATCGGCTACATCGCCGCCTATCCGATCCCCGAGGTCGTCCGCGGCATCAACGCGGCCTATCTCGGCGCGAAGTCGGTGAACCCCGACGTCGAGTTCCGCGTCGTCTGGGCCAACACCTGGTTCGATCCCGCGCTCGAGGCCGACGCGGCCGCGACGTTGATCGAGCAGGGGGCCGACATCCTGATGCAGCACTCCGATTCGACCGCCGCGATGACCCTCGCCGAGGAGAGGGGCATCATGGCCTTTGGCCAAGCCTCCGACATGGCGACCTCGGGCCCCACCGCGCAGCTGACCGCCATCGTCGACAACTGGGCGCCCTACTACACCGAGCGCGTGCAAAAGGTCATCGACGGCACCTGGGAGGCCACCGACACCTGGGGTGGCATCGGCAGCGGCATGGTCGAGCTCGCGCCCTTCTCCGACCGCATCCCCGAGGAGGTCCAGGCCGAGGCCCAGGCCGCCGCGGATGCCATCGCTGCGGGCGATCTCGACCCGTTCACCGGCCCGATCGCGCGGCAGGACGGGTCACAGTGGCTCGCCGAGGGCGAGGTGGCCGACGACGAGACGCTGCTCGGCATGAACTTCTATGTCGAGGGGCTGGAGGGGGTCATCCCGAACTGAGACGGTGGCGCGGCCGGG
>JBBQRM010000598.1:0-1839 GCA_038214855.1 Rhodobacterales bacterium
ATTGGGCACTGAAACACTGCTGGGCGTGCTCGTGTTCTTCACGCTGGGTGCGGTCGTCGTCTTCGCCTACATCAGCTCGGAGCGGACGAACAAGCGGCTGCATTCCAACAGCCGCAAATCGACACTCGCCGCCGACGCTCCGGACACGACGCCGGCCGGTGAAAAGCCGCCGGACGTCTGAGGTGGTCCGGCCCCGGTATCAGCGGCGGATCATCGCCATCAGGTAGCCGATGCCGAAGGCGAGCGCCACGGACTGCAGCGGCCGCTCGCGGACCGCGGCGCTGACGTTGCGGTCCATGTCCTCGACGAAAGCGTTGCCGGCGCGGGCAATGTCGCCGGCCTGGTCACGGGCCCGGTCGATCTGCTTGCGACCCAGCGCCGAGACGTCGTTCGCCAGCGCTTCGAGATCGGCCCTGAGTGCGGTCAGATCGGCCTGCAGGTCGGTCTTGACCGCGTCGTTCGCGGGGTCGTCACCTGCACTTGCCATGATGGATGTCCTCTCGCGGGTGGCGGGGTCTGAGCCGCCGGAATGCCGCAGCCTCGGCGACTTGTCCAGCCCGATCTGCGCAGACGCGCGATCTGGCGCGCGGGCGCGGCAGTGCTTATGACGGGCGGAGCCCCGACGCGCCCCTCCCGAGGATCCAAGCGATGACCCTGCCGCCGCTGACCGCCACCTATCGCCTGCAGTTCCGCGAGGGCATGACCTTCGCGCGGGCGGCGGCGTTGGTGCCCTATGTCGCCGATCTGGGCGTGAGCCATCTCTACGCCTCGCCGATCTTCGCGGCCACGTCCGGTTCTACCCATGGCTACGACGTGACCGATCCCGGGGCGCTCGACGAGGCGCTGGGGGGCAGGGCAGGGTTCGAGGCGATGTCGGACGCGCTCCTCGAGGCTGGGCTCGGGCTAATCCTCGACATCGTGCCGAACCACATGGCCTTCTCGCTGGAGACGCCGTGGCTCGCCGACGTGCTGCGGCACGGGGAGGCGAGCCGCTACGCCCGGCACTTCGACATTGACTGGTCACGGGGCCGGCTGGTGCTGCCCTGGCTCGGCGAGCCCTTCGCGGCGATGAATGCCGAGGGCGCCTTCGCGGCGGCGGAGGGGATGCTCGCCTGGGACGGGATGGCGGTGCCGCTGCGCCCCGACGGGCCGCAGGCGGCGGAGGGACCCGAAGCGATCGCCGCGTTGCACGAGGCCCAGCACTGGCGGCTGACTGACTGGCGGCTCGAGCGCGACGGCATCCACCACCGGCGCTTCTTCAACATCACCTCGCTGATCGGCGTGCGGGTCGAGGAGGACGCGGTGTTCGAGGACGTCCACCGTCTGCTGTTCGAGATGGTGGAGGCGGGGCGGGTCCAGGGTATCCGCATCGACCATGTCGACGGGCTGGCGGACCCGGCGGCCTATCTCGACCGGCTGCGCGCGCGGTCGGGCGAGGTGCCGATCTGGGTCGAGAAGATCATGACCCGCCCCGAGGCGCTGCCCGACTGGCCGGTCGAGGGCACGACCGGCTACGAGGCGGGCGCGGACATAGCGGCGGCGCTGACCGAGGCCGACGGCGCGCGGGCGGTGGCCGAAGCCTATGCTGCCCGGCTCGACGCGCCGCAGGATTTCGAGGCGATGGTGCTGGAGGCCAAGCGCGCGATTCTCGGCAACGAGCTCGCCGCCGAGCGGCTGGCGCTGACCGGGATGCTGATCGCGCGCGCCGCCGAGGACCCGGAGGGCGCCGACCTCGGCCCCGACACGCTGATGCGCGCGCTGATCGAGCTCTGCGCGGCGATGCCGGTTTACCGGACCTATCTCGACGGGGCCGAGCCGCGGCCCGAGGATTGCGCGCTG
>JBBQRM010000599.1:0-1830 GCA_038214855.1 Rhodobacterales bacterium
CTGGCGAGCGCAAGACGATGATCGACAGGTCCCATGAACTGCCGCTCACCGGGCAGGCGAAGGTGCTCGGGATCAGCCGGGGGAGCGTCTATTATCTGGCGCGGCCAACCTCGGACGCCGATCTGGCGCTGATGCGCCGGATCGACGAGTTGCACCTCGAGCATCCGTTCGCAGGCAGCCGGATGCTGCGGGATATGCTGAAGGCGGAGGGGCGCGAGGTCGGCCGCCGGCACGTTGCGACCCTGATGAGAAAGATGGGCGTGGAGGCGATCTACCGCCGCCCAAATACCTCGAAGCCGGCGCCGGGGCACAAGGTCTATCCCTACCTGCTTCGCAGTCTGGCGGTGACGCGGCCCAACCAGGTCTGGGCGAGCGACATCACCTACGTGCCGATGGCGCGGGGGTTCGTGTACCTCGTCGCCATCGTCGACTGGTTCAGCCGCAGGGTCCTGGCCTGGCGGCTCTCGATCACGCTGTCGGCGGACTTCTGTGTCGAGGCCCTGGAAGAGGCGCTCGCGCGGTATGGCAAGCCGGAGATCTTCAATACGGATCAGGGAAGTCAGTTCACCTCGATCGACTTCATCCAGGTGCTGAAGGACGCCGAGATCGCGATCAGCATGGACGGCAAGGGCGCCTGGCGCGACAATGTGTTCGTCGAGCGGCTCTGGCGGACCATCAAGTACGAGGAGGTCTATCTCAGAGCCTACGCCAGCGTCACGGAGGCCCGCGCTTCGATCGGCCGGTATCTGGGCTTTTACAACGGCAAGAGGCCGCATTCGTCGCTTGGCGGAAAAACTCCCGACCAGGCATACATCAACGTGGCTACGCCAATCCCGGCGGCAGCCTGAACTGGGCGGCCAAGCCACTTAGAAACACCCCGGAAGCTGTACAGACAAACCGAGCCACCTCTCGCCTCAATAATCCGTCTCCACATACACGCCAGAGCATTCATAAGCGACCGCTGCTGCCGTCGCACCGTTGTTCATATAAAGGCGCGGGGACAGAAACTGCGTACTCGCGGGCAGGTCGGTGGTGAGCTCCCGCTCGAACACCGTCCCGGATGGCTCATCGACGATCCGGACCCACACCGATCCGGCGTTCGGCGCGGCGGCGATGGTGAGCGTGATCACCGCGTCGGTCGCGAGCGCGAAGGTCGAGCTCGCGTTGATCAGCGTTGGCGCACCAGACGCGTCGTTGTGGACGATCTGCCAGCGCGTGTGGGTCCCGCGTTGGAAGCCGATCCCGAAGCAGTTCACGACCGTAGCGAGCGTCAGGGTGGTCGCGAGCGCCGAGGTCGAGCCGTAGAGCCCGAAGAAGCCCATGCCCGTCGCCTGCAGCGTGGCGAGAGAGAGCCGCGTCACGAAGGTCCAACCGCCGAGCCCGGCAACATTGCCGCGCCAGCAGGCCCAGCCGGCGCTGCGCTGCTCGGCCGCCGAGTCAGCGGTTGCGGCCGATGTCAGCCGCCATCGCCGCATGCTGGTGGCGAGATTGTTCGCCGCAAGCGTCGGCGTCGAGACGGTGCCCACCGAGGTGATCGGCAGGCCCTCGGTGTTGACCTTCGTGCTGCTCGACGGCGACCAGGTGGCCACGCGGTTGACGCCGAGATGCGCCTGCAGCGGGAAGTCGCGGCCCGAGGGCCGCATCACGTCGAGCCACGGCGCACCGGCGCGAGTGCGGGCATAGACCGCGAGCTTGCCCGACGCGGGCGGCGATGGTGCGGCGGCCTGTCAACCAGCACTGAAACGGGACCCCCTATCGGCGTTGAAAAAGGACCCCCTGAGGCGAAGTTTAGCATCCGCGATCTGCAGGGTGGCCGATCCCACGAGGGGC
>JBBQRM010000600.1:0-1824 GCA_038214855.1 Rhodobacterales bacterium
GGCTGCTGCCGAGGCGCCCGCCGCCGAACCGCCCGCCACGCCGGAGGTAGCCGCGGCGCCCTCTGTCGAAGCTGCTCCCGACGCAGAACCCTCCGCGCCGGCCACCGCTGATGCGCCTGCGGGCGAGCCCGCGCCGCCAGCCGTCGCCGAAGCGCCCGCAGCCGAGCCTGCTCCTGACGCAGAGCCCGCGCCGCCGGCCACCGCCGAGGCACCGCTGCCCGAACCGGCCCCGGTCGTGGAAGCCGCACCGCCTGCCGTTGCCGAAGCACCGTTATCCGAGCCAGCCCCGCCGGCGACTGCCGAGGCGCCCGCCGCCGAACCGGCACCCGCCGCCGAACCCGCTCCGCCCGCCGTCGCCGAGGCGCCTGCCGCAGAGCCTGTTCCGGGCGCCGAGCCCGCACCGCCTGCCATCGCCGAAGCACCCGCGGCCGAGCCGTCGCCGCCGGCGGTGAGTGACAGTCAGGCCCCGGCGCCGGCGGAGGACGCCCCGGCCGATATCGCGGCCGCACCCGCCGAGCCAGGTCTGGCCGAGGTGATGGCGCCAAAGCTGCAGGCCGTCGACGGCGCGGTCATCATCCGCCGTGGCGATACGCTGTGGCGCATCTCCAAGCGTGTCTATGGCCGCGGCGTGCGCTACTCCACCATCTATCTCGCCAACCAGGAGCAGATCCGCGACCCCGACCGGATCTGGCCAGGCCAGGTCTTCAGCGTGCCGGAAACCTCCAAGGAGGGCGAGCCGGCCGACATGGAGGGGCTAGGCGAGCAGGCGGTCAAGATCGTGCCCTATAACGGCTGAGAGCCGCCGCTTCAGCCATTGCTCTGGAAGAGTTCATCGTATATCGTCGATATACGATGAACTTTGTCGCCACGCTCCCCCATCGCTCCACCGCCGCAACGCTTGCCGCGCGGCTTGGCGCGCTGTCGCATCCGGCGCGGCTCGAAATCCTGTCGCATCTGTCGCGCCGGCAGTGCTGCTGCAAGGATGTGGTGCGGGAACTCGATCTCGCCCAGTCGACCGTCTCGCAGCACCTGAAGGTGCTGGTCGAGGCCGGGCTCGTTCATCACACGACCGAGCGGCAGCGTTCGCTCTACCGGATTGACCGGGCGGCGCTTGCGGAAGTGTCGCGGGCGGTGGCTGGTCTGGTCGATGCTTGCTGCGCCGGCCACACTGAAGGCGCAGGACGATAGGCTGAGCAAAGGGAGGCGGGCGCTCGCACGGGATGCCCGCGGAAAACCAAGAGTCCGCGCCGGAACGACCCGCATCACCGATGCCCGCGTTCCGCGACGGCCCGAAACACCGGAAGGCACTCGACGTGGCTGACAAGAAGACCGTTTCCGCGGACAAGGGTTCGACGCTGCGCACCCTTGTCCACCTCTGGCCCTACATGTGGCCGGCGGAGCGGCCGGACCTGCGCGCCCGCGTCGTCTGGGCCACATTCTATCTCGTCGTTGCCAAGCTCGTCCTGGTCGTCGTGCCCTACTTCTTCAAATGGGCGACCGACGCGCTCTCGGGCGGCACCCACGCCACCCCGCCGCTGCCCGATTTCCTGCTCGCGCCGGCCGCACTCGTCATCGCCTACAATGTCGTGCGCATCGTGCAGCTCGGCTTCAACCAGTTGCGCGACGCGCTGTTTGCGCGGGTCGGACAGAACGCGGTCCGGCAGCTGGCCTTCCGCACGTTCAAGCACATGCACGAATTGTCGCTGCGGTTTCACCTGGAGCGGCGTACCGGCGGCCTGTCGCGCGTCATCGAGCGCGGCACCAAGGGCATCGAATCGATCGTCCGCTTCACCATGCTGGCGACGGCGCCGACGATCCTCGAAT
>JBBQRM010000601.1:0-1814 GCA_038214855.1 Rhodobacterales bacterium
GGCGGACGAGCTGCTCCAGCTGGCCGACGAGGTTCCGCGCCTCCTGCGTGAAGCGGGTAAATTGCGGCAGTCCGGTCTCGGTGAAGCTCTGCACCCCCGGCAGCGCGCCGACCACCGCCGCGTCGATGCGGCCGACGACGGCATCGGCACGCGCCACCATCTCGCGCAGATCGTCGGAAATTGCAGGGAGGTCCGCGGTCACCGCAGCGAGGGCCGTGTCCAGTCGCGCGGCGGCGGTCCGGACATCCGCTAACGCTGGTCCCGCCTCTTCGGCGAGGAGGCGGTCGGCGCCGGCAAAGGCGGCCCCGGCCGCGCCGAGCGCGCCGTCGAGTTCCGCAAAGCTCGCGTTGGCGCGCGCGAAGGTGCCAGTGGCAGTCTCCAGCGCGGCACGCGCCGACTCCACCAGCGGGTCCAGTCTGCCGGTGAAGCCGGTGAGGTCGGCGCCGAGGCGCTCGATCGTGCCGTTGGCGGTCGCAACCGCGGTGCGGACATCCGCCACGATCGCCGGAACGTCCTCGACCAAGGTCTGCTCGATGGACGCGATCGCCGCCTGCGCCTGCGCCAGGGCCTCCCTCGCCTCGACGGCGAAGGCGGTCGCTTCGCCTTCCATCAGCGTCTCGACGCTGGCCGAGGCGGTCGTCACCGCGTCCAGCGCGGTCTCGGCGGCCGCGAGCGTGGCCTCGAGCTCGGCCAGGCGGGCATTGGACAGATCCGCTGTCGCGGCGAAGCGGTCGAGCGCGGTGCCGGACCGGGCCGCCAGGTCGGTGCCGGCGCGATTCAGCGTCGCGACCGTCTCGGTCAGTTGCGCCGCGAGGTCGGGCAGCTGGGCCCGTGCCACCGCTTCGACCGCGCCGAACGCACCCTCGGCACGGGCGATGGCGCTGTCGGTCGAGGCGAGCGTCCGTTCCGCCTGAAGAAAAGCACCACGGGCCGCCGCCAGCGTCGCCTCGGTGCTGGCGAAGGCGCTCTCGACCGTGCCTCCGATCTCGGCCAGCCGCCCGGTGAAGACGGTGATCTGGTCGGTCGCCTCGGCCACGGTGTCCGTGATCTGAGAGAAATCTGCCAGGGCTGTATCGAACTGCGCCGAAGACGCATCGAGATTTCGCAGGATGCTCGCGACATAGGCCTGGTTGTTGGTATCGGCGAAGGTCTGCAGTCGCCGCAGGAGCACGACCGCCTCGGTCACCAGGTCCGGCGCCCCTTCGACCAGGGTCTGCACCGCCGATCGCTCCGACGGGATCACCGGCACCGTCTCGCCGGCGGCGGCCAGCGGCGGCGCGTCCCGACTGCCGCCCGACAGCTCGATATAGGCGACGCCGGTCACGCCCTGCGAGCGCAGCTGCGCGACCGTGTCGGTCTTGATCGGCGTGGCCTGGTCGATCTCGACCCGCACGCGGACGCGGCCCGGATCCTCCGCGAGATCGAGCGCGATCACGGTGCCGACCGGCAGGCCGTTGAGGAACACGTCGGCCGCCGGATCGAGGCCCGCGACATTGTCGAAAAGGATGTCGTAAAGCGCATACTGCCGGTCGATCTGCACCGAGGCGAGCCAGACGAAGAAGCCGAGGCCGCCGACGATCGCCAGCAGTGTGAACGCCCCGATAAGGACATAATTCGCACGGGTCTCCATCAGACCTCCGCCCTCACGGCGCGGGCGCGCGGCCCGTGAAAGTATTCGTGCACCCAGGGGTGATCGACGTCCAGCATGTTGGCCATGGTTCCGGTCACCAGCACCCGCTTCTCCGCCAGCACCGCCACCCGGTCGCAGATCGCGTAAAGGCTGTCCAGGTCGTGGGTGACGAGGAACACGGTCA
>JBBQRM010000602.1:0-1814 GCA_038214855.1 Rhodobacterales bacterium
GAGAGGCAGCTCATCGCCACCCCCGGCCCCGGATGCGTCCCCCCGCCCGCCAGATACAGCCCCGGCAGCGGCGTCCGCGCCACCGGCCGCCGAAACGGCGCCCAGGTCCCGTGCGGTGTCGCCCCGTAGAGCGCCCCCCCCGTCCCCGGAAACAGCGCCGCGAAGTCTGCGGGTGTCACCGGCGGCGTCTCCGGCGTCTCGATCTCCAGCCCCGAGGCGCGGAGCCTCGCGAAAGCCCGTGTCGTGCATGCCTCGATCTCCTCCTGGCTCGTTCCGCGCTCGCCGTCGGCGGGGGCGTTCATGATCATCATCAGCCGTTCCGGCGCCTTCGGAGGTCCGGCCTCGCCGCGGTCCTGGGCGCAGACATAGATCGTCGGATCGCGCGGCGGCCTGCGGTGCCGGAACAGATCCTCGAACTCGGTACGGGCGTCGGCCCCGAAGAACACCGTATGATGTGCGAGCTCGACCCCCGCGGGTCTGCCTGCGAAGGCCCAGACGCAGGCCGAGAGCGACCGCCGCCGCACCGGCATCGCGGGCGCCGCGCTCCGCGCCGCCGTACCCAGCAGCCCGGCCGCCAGCGCCGCCGGATCGCCATTGAAGACCACCGCCGAAGCCTCCAGCCTCTCCCCGTCCGCCAGCACCACGCCACAAGCGTGCCCGCCGGCCACCACGATCTCCCGCACCGGCGCTTCCAGCCGGATATCAGCGCCGCGCGCTAGCGTGAGGGCGGCGATGGCTTGCGCGAGACCCGAGAGGCCGCCGGATACCTGCCACACGCCCGTAGCCTCGGCGCGCCAGATCAGCATGAGCAGCGCCGGGGATAGGTAGGGCGAGCCGCCGACATAGGTCGCGTAGCGTCCGAAGAGCTGCGCCAGCCGTGGGTCCGAGAACTGCCGCGCGAGTGCCGCCGCAAGACTCGACATCGGCGCCATCGCCGGCAGGAGCCATGCGTCTCGCGCCACCGCGCCCGCCGCGCCCAAGGCCCGCGGCCGCGGCGCACGCATCACCGGCGTCTCGAAGGCCGCGAAGAGCCGGCGCGCCCTTGCATCGAAGGCGCGGAACTCCACCGCGGCCCGCGATCCCGCGAAAGCCTCGACCGCCGCCTCCGATGCGGCCGCTTCCGCGTGCAGGTCGAGCCTCGAGCCGTCCGGCCAGACATGGCGCGCCAGCACCGCGAGCGGCGTGGTCGCCACGTGATCCTGGAGCCGCGCGCCCGCCGCCTCGAATAGCTCCGCAAAGACGCCGCGCATTGTCAGCACCGTCGGACCCACGTCGATCGGCCCCGCCGGGCTCGGCAGCCGCCGCGCCTTGCCGCCGACCTGCGGTTGCGCCTCGAGTATTGTCACGCGCAGCCCCGCCTGCGCCAGCAGGAGCGCGGCGGAAAGTCCGCCTATCCCCGAACCCACCACCACCACACGATCCGCGCTCCCTGACATCGTCGACATCATTGACAGAGCCCGCCCGACTGTCCAGTGTAGTTTACACATTTGCTGTTATCTTCTATGGACAGTCGCTCTGGAACAGGAGAAGCCATGGACACCGCCGCCCGGATCGAGACGACGCTGAGAGCCTCCATCTCCGCAGCGCAGGCCACGGGGGCCCCGCCGAAGCTCTCCGCGGCGCTCGCGCATGCGGTGTTTCCCGGTGGCGCGCGGGTGCGGCCGCAGCTGGCGCTGGCCGTGGCGCTCGCCTGCGGCGACGACCGTCCGGCACTGTCGGAGGCCGCCGCCGCGGCGATCGAACTCATCCACTGCGCGAGCCTGGTGCACGACGACCTTCCGTGCTTCGACGCCGCCGACATCCGCCGCGGCAAG
>JBBQRM010000603.1:0-1814 GCA_038214855.1 Rhodobacterales bacterium
ACCGCGCCGGCAGCGTGACCGAGCCGCTGCGGGTCTTGCGGGAGATCCTCGCCGCGATGCTCCCGCCGCGCTTGGGCGTCGCGCGCGCGACACCGCCCGTCCCTGCGCTGCGGCCCGCTCCCCGGCCGACGCCTGCGGCACGCCGGCCCGTGCCGCAGGCTGCCCGTGCGGCGGCCCCGTCCGTGGCGCCGCTCGACTACGCGGTGCGCTCGCACCCGCGCGTCAACGAAGCGCTGAGCGAGGTCTACGCCGCCTACCGGCCGCAGCGCATCGAGATCGCAGGCGCTACCGCACACCCGACGCCGCTGGTCGAGAGCGTGGCGATGGCGAGCGTCGCCCCGCCCGCGCCGACGGCGCGCCCGAACGTGCCGAGCCGGCTGGTCGAGACCGGCGCGCTCTCCGAGGCGCAGCTCGAGACGGTGATCTACGCCCGCGACGCCCATGAACGGCGCCTCGCCGGGCGCTGGACCGTTTCGGACGACGGCCGCGAGGTCGAGGCGGCGGCTGAGGACGACGCGGACGCGGCGACCTTCCGCGCCGGCTTCTTCCTCGGCGACGGCACCGGCTGCGGCAAGGGCCGGCAGGTGGCCGCCATCCTGCTCGACAACTGGATCGCCGGCCGCCGCCGCGCGCTCTGGGTGTCGAAGTCCGACAAGCTCTTCGAGGACGCACTTCGCGACTGGAGCGACATCGGCGGATCCCCGAGCGAACTGCGGCCGCTGTCGCGCTGGAAGCCGGGCGCTCGGATCATTGCGGCGACCGGCGTGCTCTTCACCACCTACGCGACCTTGCGCGCGGTGGCGCAGGACGGGTCGAGCCGCCTCGATCAGGTTGTCGCCTGGCTGACGGAAGACCGGCCCGCCGAGGCGGACGCCGCCTGCGAGGCCGAATCCACCTGGGGCCCACTGATCGCCTTCGACGAGGCGCACGCCATGGGCAACGCCGCCGGTGGCGAGGAAACCGGGCGCGGCGCCAGGGCCGCCTCGCTGCAGGGCCTCGCCGGGCTGCGGCTGCAGAACGTGATCCCCGAGGCGCGGGTGCTCTATGTCTCCGCGACCGGCGCCACCACCGTGGAGAACCTCGCCTACGCCACCCGGCTCGGGCTCTGGGGCGCGGACCCCACCTATCCGTTTCCCTCGCGCGAGGCCTTCCTCGCCGCCATGCACCTCGGCGGCGTCGCCGCGATGGAGGTGGTCGCGCGCGATCTGAAGGCGATGGGGCTTTATCTCGCCCGCTCGCTCAGCTTCGAGGGCGTCGAATACGAGATGACGGTGCACACGCTGACCGGGCGGCAGCGCGCGATCTACGACGAGTGGGCGCGGGCCTTCCAGATCATCCACCGCAATCTCGGGTGCGCGCTGCGTGCCACCAACATCGTCGACGTCGAGGGCGCCACCAACGACGGGGCGAAGAAGTCCGCGGTGATGAGCCGGTTCGAGAGCCTCAAGCAGCGGTTCTTCAACCACATGCTGACGGGGATGAAGACCCCGGCGATGTGCGAGGCGATCCGCGGCGATCTCGACGCCGGGCATTCGGTGGTGGTCCAACTGGTCTCCACCGGCGAAGCGCTGCTGTCGCGCCGGATCGACGGCCTCAACGAAGCCGACCGCGCCGATCTGGCGCTGGACTTGACCCCAAGGGAGTACGTTTTGGAATACCTCGCCGAGGGCTTCCCGGTGACGCTGCAGCGGGTGGTCGAGGACAACAACGGCAACCTCTCCACCGAGACGGTGACCGATCCCGAGACCGCCGCCCCGGTGGTCTCGCGCGAGGCGGCGGCGCTGCGCGACGCGCTGATCGAGAAGCTCGCGCTC
>JBBQRM010000604.1:0-1811 GCA_038214855.1 Rhodobacterales bacterium
TGGTAAGGCTGCTCCCACCGGACGCGGTTGGCGAGGTTGTCGCCGGTGAGGGCGCCGATGACGGCGCCGACCGCCGTGGCGGCTTCCCGGCCATGGCCGCGGCCGACCTGGTTGCCGAGCAGCGCGCCGGCCAGACCGCCGACGACGGCGCCGCCGTAGTTGCGTCCGCCAGCGGGGCGCGCTTCGGACACCCAGTCGTTCCTGCACTCCTGGCGTGGCACGCTGACGTTCTCGTATTGCGGCTCGACGCCGATGACGCGGGCGTTGTCGGTGTAGGTGTGCGCCTGCGCGCCCAAGGCGGCGGTGGCGGTGGCGAGGAGGACGAAGAGGGCCGAGCGGTTCATGGAAGGCTCCATCGGGTTGGGATGGGCGCATCTTGCGGGCGGGTGCCTGAACCGAAGCTGAACGGATTCGGCGGACCCGGCCGGACCATCGAAAGTCTCCTCGTGTCAGACCTCTACCATCGACGGCAATGGACCACCTGCCTCTCATCGATCTTCGCGCCGCGCCCGGCGAGATCGCGCAAGGCATCGGCGACGCCTGCCGCGCCCACGGCTTCTTCTACGTCGTCGGCCACGGCATCGACGAGTCGCTCGGCCAGCGCCTCGAAGCCCTGAGCCACCGCTTCTTCGACTTGCCCGAAGAGACCAAGGCCCGCTACGCGATGGCGCTCGGCGGCCGCGCCTGGCGCGGCTGGTTCCCGCTCGGCGGCGAGCTGACGTCCGGCCGCCCCGACTGGAAGGAGGGCCTGTACCTCGGCACCGAGCTGGGCGACGACCATCCGCGCGTGGCGGCGCGCGTGCCGCTGCACGGCCGCAACCTGCTCCCCGGCGACGCCGTGCTGCCCGGGCTGCGGCAGGACCATCCTCGAATGGATGGCCGAGGTCACCGCGCTTGGGGCTGTCGTCATGGAAGGCATCGCCCGCTCGCTCGACCTGCCGGGCGACTACTTCGCGCGCCGCTACACCGCCGACCCGCTCATCCACGGGTGCGCTCAATCCCCAGCGAACGGAGCGCTTCGTGCAGGCGGAGACCTCGAGAGTCAGGCGTCGGGCCATCGAGCCCGGACGGACCCGCGTTAGCTCGCTAGGAAAGCGGAGCAGCTTGCCTTAAGCTCCCAGCGCCCCGGGGACGAGGCCGTCTGATCGTGCGGCCCTTCACGCTCTGCTGGGGCCCATGGACAAGAACTGTCTCGGTAGGTGAGTTTCCTCGCTCCGCTGGCCGTGGCGAACGCCGACCGGCCAAGCTTGCTCGCGAATTGCATGAACGATCGTGGCGACCATCGGGGCGAAAGACTGCGGTGATGCTGCCAGATTGGACTGTCACAGGTTGCCAACTCAGACGACTCGGCGCGCCATGAACAAGAAGGTCGACCCGCTCGCGACACCCGGTCTCTCGAAATCTCCCACCGGCATCACCGGCCTCGACGAAATCACCGGTGGCGGGCTGCCCACAGGGCGGCCGACGCTCGTCTGCGGCAGCGCGGGGTGCGGGAAGACGATGCTGGCCATGGAATTCCTCGTCCGCGGCGCGACGCAGTTCGGCGAGCCGGGGGTGTTCATGATGTTCGAGGAAAGTGCGGCGGAGCTGACCGCCAATGTGCGCTCACTCGGCTTCGATCTCGACCGCCTCGTGAAGCAGAAGAAGATCGCCCTCGATCATGTCCGCATCGAGCGAAGCGAGATCGAGGAGACGGGCGAATACGACCTCGAGGGGCTCTTCATCCGGCTCGGGCTCGCCATCGACTCCATCGGCGCGAAACGTGTGGTGCTCGATACCGTGGAGGCGCTCTTCGCCGGGTTGCCGAATCA
>JBBQRM010000605.1:0-1809 GCA_038214855.1 Rhodobacterales bacterium
CGATCTCGCCGGTCGAATGCGCCGCGGTCAGGCGGGCGGTGTCGGCGAAGGCTGCGTCCACGCGGCCGCCGGGGCCGGCGTTGACCACCACCGGCTGGCGGCCGACGCTCATCTCGAAGGCGAGCGCCCCGGCATGGGCCGCGAGCGCGTGCGGGCCGCGGGGGGGCGCGGCCGCGTCCATCAGGAGCGCCATGCGCCCGCCGGCGAGCCGCACGTAGCCCATCGGCAGGCGGGGCTTGGGCTGGACGCCGAGACGCAGCTCGGCCAGCGCCTGGTCGATGCGCTCGCCCGCGCCGCCGCCGCCGTGGAAGCGCCCGAGCCCGCCGTCCCCGAGCCGGAGCTGGCGCAGCACCGGCACCGCGCGCCCGATCGCCGCGAGATGCGCGGCCGAGGCATGGAGGCCCGCGTCCTCGAGCATCCGCGCGGTCCAGATGAGCAGGACCAGCACCTCCGCCAGCGCCTCGGGCTGGCGCGAGGCGAGGCCGCCGTGCGAGGGGATCAGCGCCTCGGCAAGCGCGCCGAGCGCCTCGACAGCCACGGCGTGACCCGGGTCGGGCAGCACCCGTCCGGTCCAGACGAGGCCCGTGAGCGCCCGGACCTGCGGCAGGCCGGGGGCGGCCCGCGGCCAGGCGTGCGCGAGATAGCGCTGCTGCGCCGCGAGGCCGCGCCAGAGCTCCTGCGCCGCGCCCGCGTCGAGCCCCCGCAGCAGCATCGCCGCGTGGCCGGCCCAGCGCACCGACCGCAGGCCCGCGATCTCCGGCTGCCAACCGGGACCGCGGCCGCTGCCGAAGCGGCGGATCCAGTCGAGCACTGCGGCCTGCGCCCAGCGCCGAGTAGGCCCGGTGCCGAGGGACGCGAGATCGTCGAGCCAGCGCCAGTCCTGCCGCGCCGCCTCGAGCCGCGGCTCGGCGACCGCCGCCTCCCACAGGCTGCGGCCGCGAAGTGCGATCTCGCGCCCGCGCACCGGCCAGGTGCCGGCGACGAGCGCCAGACCCCGCTCGGCCTCGCCCGCCGGCATCGGCATGGGCAGCTCGGCCGCGGGTTCGGGATGGCCGCCGCGCAGGGCGCGCCGCGCCCACAGCCGGTTGCGCGCCGCCCGGCCGGGGCCGGCGATGCGCGCGCCCAGGGCCATCAGCGTCGATGCGGAACGGGTCATGGGCGGAGGGGCACCGGCAGCCGGGATAACCGAAGGCCCGGAGCTTAGCGCGCGGCTTTCGCCGGTGTCACGCGGCGATGGCGGGCTTTTCCAGCACTGTGGCGTAGAAGCCGTCCATTCCGCCGCTGTCCTGCCAGAAGTCCGGACGCAGGCGCAGCCCGCCCTCGGCATCGAGCCACGCCGGCTCGATGCCCAGCGCCGCCGGGTCCGGGCGGAGCTGGACGGCTCCCGGCGTGCGCTCGCGGAACCGCGCGACCTGCTCCGGCCCCTCCGCCGGCAGGAGCGAGCAGGTGCAGAACACAAGCTGCCCCCCCGGCGCCACCCACTCCCAGGCCCGGTCTAGCAGCCGCGCCTGGAGTGCCGTGAGCGGCGCGAGCTCGCGCGCCTTGCGCACATGCGGCAAGTCGGGGTGCCGGCGGATCGTGCCGCTCGCGGTGCAGGGCGCGTCGAGCAGCACCGCATCGAACAGCGCCTCCGGCTGCAGGTTGAACGGCGCCTCCGGCTGCCAGCCGAGCGCATCCGCGGCGATCACCTCCGCCGTGAGCCGCGTGCGCGCGAGGTTCGCGTGGAGCCGCCGCAGCCGCGGCTCCGAGACGTCGAGCGCCACGACGAGCGCCCCGGCGGCGGCGAGCTGGAGCGTCTTGCCCCCCGGC
>JBBQRM010000606.1:0-1808 GCA_038214855.1 Rhodobacterales bacterium
CCGACGATGCGCGCGTCGTCTTCCCAACTTCGTGTAGATACGTGAGCTCGAGTCCCACCATCGGCGAGATCACGATGTCCTCTGCGTCGATCAGCGCCAAGGCCACCGTCACCGGATCGGCCACTTGACAATAACGAAAGGATTGGTAATGCATGGCTGACTCCGATATCTTGAGGGTCTCTACGCCTTCGAGACCCGGAGTCGAACCATGCAGCCAGAGAGTATCACGCCAGCAGAACGCGCGCCACGGCCCCGCTGGGACCGTTCGAGAGCGGTGGCAGCGTTGTCGGAATTCGAGGACGCTGCTCAGCACGGGGTCAGTCAGCGGCAGTTCGCTAAAGAGAGCGGTGTGCCGCGGACAACGCTTCAGCACTGGAAGGCCCGCAAGGCCGGTTTGGACGAGGATCCGACGGTGGCGGCCTTCTTCGAGAGCCCGTCGGGGTTGGCCTTCCTGCACCGGCTGGTGGGGGCACTGCATCTTCTCTTTGGTCAGGCCGGGATGAGCGGGGACGACGTGCTGTGCCTGTTCCTGGAGCTGACCCGCTTGGACGCCTACGTGGCCGGCTCGCACGGCGCCCAGCACGGCGTTTCGGCGGCGATGACGGAGTCCATCGTCGCCTTCGGCCGCAAGCAGCGGGCCCTGCAGGCGGGGGCCATGCCCCATCGGATCATCGCGCTGGCAGAGGATGAGACGTTCCCCGAGGGAGTTTGGTTGGTGGCGATGGAGCCGGTCAGCGGTATGGTGCTGGTCGAGGAGGCCGCCGAGAACCGCGAGGCGGCCACATGGACGGCCGCAGTCCGCAAGGCGCTGGCGGACTTGTGGGTAACGGTGCGGGTGTCTGGAGCGGACGAGGCATCGGCCCTCGCGACTCACGCGGCGGAACTCGGCGCGCACCATGCGCCGGACGTGTTCCACGTCCAGAATCCGCTGTGGCGTGCGCTGGCACGCCCCCTGATAAAGAGTCTTGAGCGCCCCGAAAAGCGCCTGGAAGAAGCCACCGGCAGCACGCAGTCGTGGCGCAATCGGTGGGCGGACCACTGCGCCGGTCAGCGGTCGGTCGGGCGACCGCCGGACTTCCCACGCCATGTCGCAGCGGCTGAGGCGGCCGAAGCAACGGCTCAGGCCGATTACAACGCGGTCGTGGACCGCAAGGAACAAACCTACGCGGCGATCCGCGCGCTCTCGACCGCGTACCATCCGGTCGATCCCCAGACGGGTGCGCGGCGCGTGGCGTCCGTCGTCTCGACCGAGCTGGACGCGGCGATGGCGACGATCCGAGACACTGCGGTGGCGATCCAACTCTCTGAGAAGGGCCGCGACCTGATCGAGAAGGCCGGACGCGTCGTGCCTAAGATGGTGGCGACCATCGACTACTTCTACGCCGAGCTCGGCCGGCAGCTCGCCGCCCTGGCCCTGCCGGCGGCCCTGCCGGCGGCCGCGCAGGCGTACGCCGAAGCGGTCCTTATGCCGGCTGCGTATCTGGCCCGTCTCGCTTCTCGCGCGCCTACAGTGGCCGACCGCAACGTCCTCGAAGCCACGCGAAAGGCCCTCCTGGATCGTGCCGATCCGGCCGTCCTGGCCTTGCTCACGCCCTTCGAGTGGTCGCGGGTCGAGCGGGTCGTACTCACGTGCGTCGACCTGTTCGTCCGCTCCACGTCCTGCGTCGAACGACGCAATGGCCGACTCGCTCTCTGGCACCATCACCTGCATCGGCTATCCGAAAGGCGCCTCTCCGCGCTGACCGTCATCCACAACTATTGGATCCGCCGTGCCGACGGCTCCACCGCCGCCGAACGCTTCTTCGGCT
>JBBQRM010000607.1:0-1802 GCA_038214855.1 Rhodobacterales bacterium
GTGGCTGTCCTCGAAACCGATCCGCTCGGCCTTGCCCTCGAGCTCGGGGTCGGGGAGCTCGATCGTCTCCTCGGGGAGATCCATCTTGCTGAGGTCGCGGCGCCCGGTCGGCTTCCGCTGCGTCGGCTTGCCGGCCGGCGGCGGCTCGTCGGCGGAGCTCGCGGCCTCGCCGGCGAGCCGCCGAGCGAGGGCGTCGAGCTCGGCGAGCTTGTCGCCCAGTTCGAGCTCGAGCTGGGCCGTATCGATCCGCTCCGCCTTGGCGACGAACAGGCGGCGCTTGAGCAGCTCGAGCTCGAGCTTGATCCGCTGGTAGGCCTCGCGCAGGCGATCGCGCTCGGCGGCGAGCTCCGCGAAGCGCGCCTCGGAGGCGGCGAGCGCGGCCTTGACGGTCTTGAGCTCGACAAGCAGCTCCTCCGCCGACTGCTCTGCCGCCATTCCTCCGTCGAGCACGTCTTCTCTGGTAGCGGTTCGCGATCTCGCTGTCGAGATCTCGCGATCCAAATCGTCGTCCCGTCGATCAATGGCGCACTGCGCGACGCCGCAGCGGCGTCGCCTTCTCGACGTCGATGCCGTCGAGCAGGTCCTCGAGCGCGCGCTCGCTCAACTCGACGACCGGGTCACCCTCGCGGAGCGGCGTTGGAACGGAGAACGTCCCCTTGTCGAGCCGCTTGTAGAAGAGGCAGAAGCCGGTGCCATCGAAGAAGAGGATCTTGGCCGCCGTCCGTCGCCGACCGAAGAACGCGAACAACGCCCCGCTGCGCGCGTCACGACCGACCTTCTCCGCCACCACGCCGACGAGTCGGTCGAAGCCCCAGCGCAGGTCGATCGGGTCGAGCCCGACGAAGACCTCGACCCCGTGCGGGATCATGGCGCCCCCGCCGACGCCGACGCCGGCGTCGGAGCGATGACGTCGAGGACCGCCACCAGCGTCGACCGGTCGAACCCATGGTCGACGCTCACCCGCAGCGCCCCGACCTCGATGGCGATCCCCGTCGCACTCGGGTAACCGCTGGCCCCCGGGAGGCGAGGCGACGCCATCTGGACGCGGGACAGCGTAACCGCCGGCTTGCACGGAGCAGCCCGTCGCTCAGCCTCGAGCTGCCGGCCGCGCCAGGTGCGTAGCGAGTGGACCGAGAAGTCCTTGCCCTCGCAGAAAACCTCGGCGCTCAGCGTGCTGGATCGCCAGGCGCTGAGTCGCTCCAACCAGATCGACGGTATCTCCATGCCGCCCACTCTGCGGGACGGCCGTCAGCTCCACCAGACCCGGTTCGTGCAGCGGATACCTTGCGTCAGCAAGGGCATGAAGGAGATGGCAATGAGCCACAGCCCCGGACATGACCGTTCCCAGCGCACGCACGGCGGCAGAGCGACGGCTGCCTCGGGCCCGGTACCTGTCTCGCTGCCGCCGCGCAAGGCGCGAGATCCGGTGTGCGGGATGCTGATCGATGCGGCTGCGCCGCGGGGCGGAACTCATGACCACGGCGGGACCACGTACCGCTTCTGCAACCCGAAGTGCCGCGACCGCTTCGCTGCGGATCCCACGAGGTTCCTGGCGGCGGCCGCGCCGGCTGCGGCGCCGACGCCGGAGTCCTTGCCGCCGGGGAAGGGACGCGACCCGGTGTGCGGCATGCTCGTCGACGCCGCAGCGCCGCGTGGGGGTACCCACCAGCACGCCGGCACCACCTTTGGCTTCTGCAACCCGAAGTGCCGTGAGCGCTTCGCGGCCGATCCCGACAGCTACCTCGTGTCGAGGTCCGCGGATCACGCTGCGGCCCCGGCCCCGGCCCCGGCGCCGGCCGGGA
>JBBQRM010000608.1:0-1793 GCA_038214855.1 Rhodobacterales bacterium
ACGTAAAATGCGGTTATTTCTCCAACGATTTCAATGCCAGTCTCGATGTCGCACGGTGCAGCACCCGATGTTGCACGCTCGCCCGGCCCGCCCCCGACCCCTCAGACGGCGGCCGTCTCGGCCGCCCTCGCGTCGCGGATCAGGGCGAGGATGCGCCGCGCCGCCTCGGGGATGTTGGTCCCCGGCCCGAAGATCGCCGTCACCCCCGCCTCGTGCAGGAAGGCGTGGTCCTGCGTCGGGATCACCCCGCCGCAGACCACCAGGATCTCCTCCGCCCCCGCGGCCCTGAGTGCGGCCACCAGCTTCGGCGCCAGCGTCTTGTGCCCCGCCGCCTGGCTGGAGATGCCGACCACATGCACGTCGTTGTCCACCGCGTCCTGCGCCGCCTCCTCCGGCGTCTGGAAGAGTGGCCCCATGTCCACGTCGAAGCCCATATCGGCGAAGGCCGTGGCAATCACCTTGGCGCCGCGATCGTGGCCGTCCTGGCCCATCTTGACCACCAGCATCCGCGGCCGCCGCCCCTCCGCCTCGGCGAAGGCCTCCACATCGGCCCTGATCGCCTGGAACCCCGCGTCGTCCCCGTAGGCCGCGCCGTAGACGCCGGCGAGGGTCTTGACCTCCGCGCGGTGCCGCCCGAAGACCCGCTCCATCGCCCCGCTGATCTCGCCGACGGTGGCGCGCGCCCGCGCCGCCTCGATGGCCGCTGCGAGCAGGTTGCCCCTCCCCAGCGCCGCCGCCTCGAGTGCCGCCAGCGCCGCGTCGCAGGCCGCTGCGTCGCGGGTCGCGCGGACCCGCTCGAGCCGCTCGACCTGGGCCTTGCGAACCGCCACGTTGTCCACGTCGAAGATCTCGATCGGGTCCTCCTTCGCCAGCCGGTACTTGTTGACCCCGACGATCACCTCCTCGCCGCGGTCCACGCGCGCCTGTCGGCGCGCCGCCGCCTCCTCGATCCGAAGCTTCGGCATTCCGCTCGCGACTGCCGCGGTCATGCCGCCCATCGCCTCGACCTCCTCGATCAGCGCCCAGGCCTTCTCGGCGAGCTCCGCGGTCAGCTTCTCGACGTAGTAGCTCCCCGCGAGCGGATCGACGACGTTGCCGATCCCGGTCTCGTGCTGGAGAATTAGCTGGGTGTTGCGCGCGATCCGCGCCGAGGTCTCCGTCGGCAGCGCCAGCGCCTCGTCGAAGGAGTTGGTGTGCAGCGACTGCGTCCCCCCCAGCACCGCGGCCAGCGCCTCGTAAGCGGTGCGCACCACGTTGTTCATCGGGTCCTGCTCCTGGAGCGAGACCCCGCTCGTCTGGCAATGCGTGCGCAGCATCGAGCTCTCGGGACGCTCGGGCGCGAACTCCGCCATGATCCGCGACCAGAGCAGCCGCGCGGCCCGCAGCTTCGCCGCCTCCATGAAGAAGTTCATCCCGATCGCGAAGAAGAAACTCAGCCGCGGCGCGAAGGCGTCCACCTTCAGCCCGCTCGCGAGCGCCGCGCGCACGTATTCCCGCCCGTCGGCCAGCGTGAAGGCGAGCTCCTGCACCAGCGTCGCGCCCGCCTCCTGCATGTGATAGCCAGAGATCGAGATCGAGTTGAAGCGCGGCATCTCCGCCGATGTGAAGGCGATGATGTCCGAGACGATGCGCATCGAGGGCTCGGGCGGGTAGATATAGGTGTTGCGAACCATGAACTCCTTGAGGATGTCGTTCTGGATCGTCCCCGAGATCTGGCGCGGGTCCGCCCCCTGGTTCTCGGCGGTGACCTGGTACATGGCAAGCAAGATGCTGGCGGGCGCGTTGATGGTCAT
>JBBQRM010000609.1:0-1790 GCA_038214855.1 Rhodobacterales bacterium
AGCAGGTCCGCCCGGTGCAGATGCCAGTAGGGCCGGCCGTAGCGCGCCACGCAGGCCTGCCCGAGCGGCAGCCGCGCCACCCGCCGCCCCCCGCGATAATCGCGCAGCTCGATCGCCGGCGGCAGGCTCGCCACGGCTTCCGCCGCGTCGCGCAGGCCCAGCGCCTCGAGCACCGCGACGCCGTTCGGTCCCACCTGGATGCCGGCACCCGTCTCGCCGAGCGCGGGCGCCCGCTCGAACACGCGAACCCGCGCCCGGCGCTGGGCCAGCGCCGTCGCTGCCGCCAGCCCGCCGATGCCGGCGCCGATCACCACGACCTCGCAGCCCTGCAGCTTCATCTCGCCGTCCCTTGCCGACTGGAGAACCACCATAGCCGCCGCGTCCGACCGGCGAAAGCGGCGCGGGCAGACGGCTGCGGCGGAAAAACCTCTCCCAGCGCCCGGCTCTCGCTGGACGGGGCCGCAGCCTGCCCCTAGAACGGCCGTGACACCGCAAAGGCCCCTTCATGCGCATCCTGATCACCAACGACGACGGCATCGCGGCGCCGGGGCTCGTGGTCGCCGAGGCCATCGCCCGAAGCCTCGCGGGGCCCGACGGCGAGGTCTGGGTGGTCGCCCCCGCCTTCGAGCAATCGGGCGTCGCACATTGCGTCTCCTACGTGCGGCCGATGCGGGTCGAGCGGCTGGAGGAGCGGCGCTTCGCCATCGAGGGTTCGCCGGCGGATTGCGTGCTCGCGGGGCTCCACGACATCCTCAAGGAGAACCCGCCCGACC
Source organism: Rhodobacterales bacterium (assembly GCA_038214855.1). Taxonomy (GTDB): domain Bacteria; phylum Pseudomonadota; class Alphaproteobacteria; order Rhodobacterales; family Rhodobacteraceae; genus Amaricoccus. The sequence goes on from JBBQRM010000609.1 coordinate 774, forward strand.
TGGTGCTCTCAGGCGTGAACCGCGGGCACAACGTCGCCGAGGACACGGTCTATTCCGGCACCGTCGGCGGCGCGATGGAAGGAGCGCTCCACGGCCGCCGGGCGGTGGCGCTGTCGCAGTACTACGGTGCCGCCACCGCCGCCGATCCGTTCGCAGCCGCCCGCGCCCACGGCGCCGAGGTGATCGCGCGGCTCCTCGACCAGGCCGCCTGGGCCGAGGGACCGTACAGTGTCTTCTACAACGTGAACTTCCCGGCCCGTCCCGCCGATGCGGTCGCGGGGCTGCGCGCCACCGTCCAGGGGCACCGCGCCGGCCCCACCTTCGGCGTCCAGCCACAGACCGCGCCCAACGGTCGGCGCTTCCTGTGGCTCACCCACGGGCACGGCAACGATGGGGCGCTGGCCGGGTCGGACGCGCGCGAATGCCACGACGGCTTCGTCACCGTCACGCCATTGCGCGCCGATCTGACCGCCCACGACATGGTCGCGCCGCTGGCCCGGGCGCTGGAATAGGCCGACCGATGGAGACCCCCGAGCGGCAGATGCAGTTCGTCTTCGCGCTGCGCTCGCACGGGGTGACCAACGCCGCCGTGCTGCGCGCGATGGAAGCAACGCCGCGCATCGAGTTCGTCGAGGGCATCTTCCGCGAGCGCTCCTGGGAGGACGTGGCGCTGCCGATCGCCTGCGGCCAGACGATCAGCCAGCCCGCCATCGTCGGCCTGATGACCCAGGCGCTGGAGGTGACGCGGCGCTGCAAGGTGCTCGAGGTCGGGACCGGCTCGGGCTACCAGGCCGCGATCCTCGCGCGGCTGGCGCGGCGGGTCTACACGATCGAGCGGCACCGCAGGCTCGCGGTCAGCGCCCGCGCGCTGCTCGGCCGCCTCGAGCTCGGCAACATCACCGTCGTGCTCGGCGACGGCACGCAAGGGTTGCCGGAGCAGGCGCCGTTCGACCGGATCATGGTCACTGCCGCCGCCGAGGACGATCCGCCCCGCGTACTGATCGACCAACTGCGCGT
>JBBQRM010000610.1:0-1789 GCA_038214855.1 Rhodobacterales bacterium
ATCCGCTCGGCATGCCCCGCGGGCGTCTCGATGAAATAGCCCAGCACGTTGTTGTGCCGGACCTTGAGCGAGGCGACCCCGCTTGACCGCGCATACTCGCTCTGGAGTGCCGCGATCACCCCGCGCCCCTCGTCGCGCAGGCGCCGCGTCTCGTCGAGCTCTGGGTCGTGGTCGGAAGCCACCAGGCCGCCGTCGCGCAGCAGATGCGGCGGCTCGGCCACCAGCGCCGATTCGAGCAGCGCCACAAGCTCCCCATGCCCGCCCAGCGCGCCGCGCGCCGCATCCAGCCGCGCCGGCAGGTCCACGTCGAGCACGGCGCCGAGCCGTTCGGCCTGCGCCAGCCCGTCGCGGATCGAAGCGAGGTCGCGCGGGCCTCCCCGCTCGAGCGCTAGGCGCGACAGCGCTCGCTCGAGGTCCGGCACCCGTCGCAGCAGATCGCGCACCTCCCGCCCCGCCCCCGCGTCCGCATGGAAATGCGCGACGGCGTCGAGGCGCACGGCGATCTCGCGCGGATCGGTCGAGGGCGCGCCGAGCTGCATCTCCAGAAGCCGCGCACCTGCCCCGGTCACCGTCCGGTCCACCGAGGCAAGAAGGCTCCCCGTCCGCTCTCCGCCGAGGCTGCGTACAAGCTCCAGATTGCGCCGGGTCGCCGCGTCGATCTGCATGGCGCCGCCCGTGGACTCGCGCAGCGGCGGGCGCAGGAGCGGCATCCGGCCCCGCTGTGTCAGCTCGAGGTAATCGACGATCACCCCCAGCGCCGCGGTCTCGGCCCGCGCGAAGCTTCCGAACCCGTCGAGCGTGGCCGCGCCGAACGCACCGGCCACGCGCCGTGCCGCAGCGGCGCTGTCGAAGCTCGCGGGCGCCATTGGCGTCGCGACCGCGCCCGCCTCGGCGACGGTCGCGCTCAGCTCTGCATGAAGTGTCTCCGCCACCAGCACCTCGCGCGGAGCCAGGCGCGCCAGCATCGGCGGCAGGCTCTGTCTCGCGCAGACCCCCACACCGAGCGTCCCGGTCGAGACGTCCACCCAGGCGAGCGCTCCCTCGCCGCGTATCTCGGCATAGGCCGCGAGATAATTGTGCCGCCGCGCTTCGAGCAGGCTCTCCTCGGTCAGCGTGCCCGGCGTCACCAGCCGCACGACCTCGCGGCGCACCACCGACTTCGCGCCGCGCTTCCTCGCCTCGGCCGGGTCCTCCATCTGCTCGCAGACCGCGACGCGAAAGCCCTTGCGGATCAGCGTCAGCAGATAGTTCTCCGAGGCATGCGCCGGCACCCCGCACATGGCGATGTCGCGTCCCAGATGCTGCCCGCGCTTGGTCAGCGCGATGTCGAGCGCCGCCGCGGCCTGCGCCGCATCCTCGAAGAACAGCTCGTAGAAATCGCCCATCCGGTAGAACAAGAGCGCATCCGGATGCTCGGCCTTGATCGCCAGATATTGCGCCATCATCGGCGTGACGTTGGAATTCGTGTCCACGCGCTGCTCCCGGCGGCCCCGACCGGTTGTACCCGACGCAGGAGGCGAGCCCAAGAGGCCCGGCCAAGCCTGCAAGCCCTCGAGACAAGACCCAAATCCTTTCCAGCTGGTTAACGACAATCGTAACAAGCTGATATTAAACGCTGATCCGGATTGCTCAAGCTTGAGCAGGGGTGAGCAGACCCGCGCCTACCCCTTCATCCCCTCCCAGAATCCCTTCACCCGCCCGAAGAAATCCTGCGTCTCGGGATTGTTGTTCTGCCCCGCCGCCTCGAACTCCCGCAGGAGCTCGCGCTGCCGGCCCGTCAGGTTCACCG
>JBBQRM010000611.1:0-1786 GCA_038214855.1 Rhodobacterales bacterium
AAGAACTTGCCTATGGTTTCAAGTTGGACAGCCCCAACCTCTCTCTCTCTCTCTCTCTCTCTCTCTCGCCGCTACCCGACCCGCACCCTCAGCGCCGTCAGCGCCCGGAAGTGCCAGCGGTCGGCGTAGTCCGCCTCCCCCGCCAGCGCGAGACGCGGCAGCCGCTCGAACGCACCGCCAGCGCCGTCGCGAGCTCCAGCCGCGCCAGCGGCGCCCCGACGCAGAAATGGATGCCCGCGCCGAACGCCAGATGCCCGCCCGCCCGGGCCGGATCGAACACCTCCGGCGCCACCACCCGCGCCGGATCGCGCCCCGCCGCGGCGAGCAGCAGCCCCACCCTGTCCCCGCGCCGGAACCCGTGCCCCGCCGCCTCGTAGCACCAGCGCGTGAACAGGTGCAGCGGCGGATCGAAGCGCAGCACCTCCTCGACCACGGCCTCCCGCGCGCCGGCACCCGCGAACAGCCGCGCCGGCGGCAGCCCGCTCGCAAGGATTGCCCGCACCCCCAGCGCGATCGCCTGCACCGTCGCCTCGTGCCCGGCGTTGAGCAGGAGCACGCAGTTCGCGATCAGCTCCTCGGTCGTCAGCCGCCCGCCCTCGGCCTCCGCCGCGATCAGCGCGCTCAGCAAATCCTCCCCCGGCCGCTTCCGCCGCGCGGCCACATGCACGCGCAGGAAAGCCCCGAACTCCCGCGCCGCCGCCTCGGCCGCCGCCTCCACGGCCGCGTCGCGGCGCGCCTGATACATCGCCACCATCGCCGCGGACCAGGCGCGCATGGAGCCGGCCATCTCCTCCGGCACCCCGAGCAGCCGCGCGATCACGATCACCGGCAGCGGCTCGGCGAAGGCCGGGATCAGGTCCACCTCCGGCCCGTCGAACGCGTCGATCAGCCGGTGCGCCAGCACGGCGATCGCAGGCTCCAGCGCCGCCACCCGCCGCGCGGTGAAGGCGCGCAGCACCAGCGCCCGCAGCCTTGTGTGGTCGGGTGGTTCCCGGTCGAGCATCCCCAGATCGTCGAGCGCGTGGAAGGCCGCCAGATGCGCCGGCCGCGGCGGCCGGAACCCGTCCGGCGCCTCTCGGCCGAAGCGCCGGTCGCGCAGGAGCGCGTTCACGGTGGCATGATCCGCGGCGCAGGCGAAGCCCAGCTCCTCCCACCGGAAGAGCGGCCCCGTCTCGCGCATCCGGTCGTAGAAAGGGTAGGGGTCGCGGACGAAGGCCGGGTCGCGCGGGCTCTGGCTCAGCCGCCGCATCCCGACCGGTCCAGCGCCTGCTCCAGATCGGCGATCAGGTCGCCCGCGTCCTCGATCCCTACCGACAGCCTGATGAGCATATCCGGCACCATCGAATGCGGTCCCTCCACCGCGCGGCGGTGCTCGATCAGGCTCTCCACCCCCCCGAGCGAGGTCGCAGGCAGGAACACCTGCGCGAAGCGCGCCACGTCGCGCGCCCGCGCCTCGTCGCCCGCGATCATCAGCGACAGCATGCCGCCGAAGCCGCCGGTCATCTGCCGCGCCGCCACCTCGTGCCCCGGATGCGAGGCGAGGCCGGGATAGAGCACCCGCGCCACGCCCCGGTGCCCCTCGAAGTGCCGCGCGATCGCCAGCGCATTGGCGCTCGCCCGCTCGAAGCGCAGGAACAGCGTGCGCATCCCCCGGATCAGCAGCCATGCCTCGAAGCCGCCGATCACGCTGCCCATCAGCGTGCGCAGCCGCGCGACCTCCTCGGCGAGCCCGTCCGTCCGCGCGAAGCTCAGCACGCCGGCCGTGAGGTCGGAATGGCCGCCGAGA
>JBBQRM010000612.1:0-1775 GCA_038214855.1 Rhodobacterales bacterium
GGAGTTGCGCGACGTGGCGGCCGTTCGCGGCTGGCTGAGCCGGATCCTCGCCAACTGCATTGCAGACCACCGGCGCCGCGCCGTGCGGCGGAGACAACGGGAGACGGTGATGAATCCCGAGCAGTTCGACACGTTTCCGGGCGAGCCCGACGAAGACCTTGAGGAGGCGATCTGCAACTGCCTCTACAAGCTCCTGCCCACCCTGAAGCCGGACCAGGCCGAGCTGATCTGGCGCATCGACCTGGCCGGAGAGACGCGGGAGGCCGTGGCGGCGCGGCTCGGCATTACCGTCAACGCCCTGAACGTCCGGCTGCACCGCGCCCGGCGGGCGCTGAAGCGGCGCCTCGAGGAGATGTGCCTGACCTGCCCGGTGCATGGCTATCTCGACTGCGAATGCGATGAGGCCGAGGCCGCCCGTCGGCGGCTCGCCGAGATGCGGCGTGCGGGGAGCCTGTAATGTCTTGGGCTGTGCCGCGTCCTTGAGCATGAACGATAGCCGAGCTTGGTGCTGCGGCCGATGGAGGAAATGAAGATGGCTATGGAACCGAAACACCGACCCGACGACAGCAAGGGATGCGGCTGCGGCAGGGGCGATCGCGCCAGCGACGAGGCGCAGAAGGTGCAGACCGAGCGGCATGACGAGCATCCGACGGAGGTCGCGCAGAAACCCATGCCGAGCCGATCGAAGGGCTGCTGCTGCGGCAGCTGAGACTGGCCGAGTCGGCCGGAGGCGGAAGAGCGCCGCCGCCGGCGGCGCGGGGATGCGGGAGCGGAATTTTGAGCACTGTGACATTGGAGGTCGGCGGCCTCTTCGAGGAGCTCGACCATCTCGGCGTCGAGAAACAGTTGCGCCAGGAAGCGGGCGTGCGCCGGACGGCGTCGAACCCCGCCTCCGGCAGTGTGACGATCGAGTTCGACGAGACCGTCACCAATGCCGAGCGGCTGCGGCGGCTCGTGACTTCCTGCGGCTTCCGCTGCGGCGGCGAGGTCACGCCCCGGCATGTCTGCAAGCCGGACGCCGCGCCGACGCCCGCACCCGCGGCGCATGGCGGGCGTGGCGAGCACGGGTCCACGCCCAAGGACGCGATGGCGCAGGAGATGGGCCACGGCGCCGGCATGGACATGGCGGACATGGTGCGCGACATGCGCAACCGGTTCTGGATCGCGCTCGCCTTCCTGGTGCCGATCTTCGTCTACTCGCCGATGGGGGGCCTGTTCACCCCGCCGGCGCCGCCCTTCGGGATCGAGCTCGACCTGTGGCTGTTCTTCCTCGGCAGCGCGGCGATCCTCTACCCGAGCTGGCCCTTCTACACCGCCGCCTGGCGCGCGCTCCGGAACGGCGTGCTCAACATGGCGGTGCTGGTGGTGCTCTCGGTCGGCACCGGCTACGTGTTCAGCGTCGGCGCGACGTTCTTCTTCCCCGGCGTGCAGTTCTACGAGGCGGTGGCGGTGCTGCTGGTCTTCATCCTGCTCGGGCACTGGCTCGAGATGCGGGCGCGCGCCGGCGCCTCGGCGGCGATCCGGACCCTGCTCGATCTCGCGCCGCCGATGGCGACCGTGCTGCGCGACGAGCGCGAGGTCGAGGTCCCGACCGCCGAGGTCGGCTCCGGCGAGACCGTCGTCATCCGCCCGGGCAACAAGATCCCCGTCGATGGCGAGGTGATCGAGGGCCAGTCGCTGGTCGACGAATCCATGCTCACCGGCGAATCGATGCCGGTGCAGAAGGCCGTCGGCGACAAGGTGATCGGCGCCACCATCAACAAGAGCGGCAGCTT
>JBBQRM010000613.1:0-1762 GCA_038214855.1 Rhodobacterales bacterium
GCCGAGCGGCCGCGAGCGCGGCTCGCACCGCCGCAGGTGAGCCCTGCGGACATCGCCGCCGCGCAAGTGATGATCCGCGTCGGCCCGGACATGGGCGCGACCCGGCGCGCCGAGATCGCTTCGGTTCTCGCCGCCGCGGGCTTCACCGCCGTGAAGGTGCAGCAGGTGGGCTTCGAGGTGGCGCGTCCCCGGCTCGGCTATTTCCGCGCCGCCGACCGTGGCCTCGCCGAGGTGCTGGCGTCGCTGATCGAGCCCCTGGTGGGTCAGGTCGCGGTGCGCGACTACGACGAACTCCTGGCCGAGCCCGCCGCCGGGCGGCTCGACCTCTGGCTGGGCGGCTGACGCGCAGCGTCCCCAAGCCCGGCGGGGATCCGGCGAGTGCCGGAGGCTCCCCTTCCCGCGGGCGCGACGGACATATCCACGGCACACCCTGCGATGAGACCGCCGTCGCGGTGCGGGCGGCGGCGGCCTGAGGGTCGTGACCCGCAGCGCGCGGCGCGGCCACGCCGATGGGATGCGCTCGCGCTTCGTTCGCCGTGCGACGCGGCAGGTCTTCTCGGCGGCAGCCGAACGGCGCAAGAACTTAACAGAACATGAAATCGTGGAATTTATCCCAACGATTTCAATGGGTGAACCGTGCTTTCACTGTGAAAGCCGCGCTGCCGCCGCCGCTCCCGCCCCTTGGCCGGGACGCCGGACGCCCCCTCAGAGCGAGAGCTGGCCGCGCAGGGCCGCGACGTCGCGGGCGCGCTGGCCGGCGGCCATCCGTTCTTCCTCCGGCGCTTCGGAGAGGGTGGCGTCGGCCTCCGTCTGGATCCGCGCGACCAACTCGGCAGAGGCCTCCCCGCGCGGCACCGCCTCCTCGGCGAGGATCGAGGTTGCCGTAGGGGTGATCTCGGCGAAGCCGCCGGTGACCACGAATTCCTGGGTGCCGGAGGCGTCGGTTACCCGCACCAGTCCGGGGCGCAGCGTGGTCAACACCGGCGCGTGGTTCGGCATCGCCGTCAGGTCACCGTCCATCGCCGGGATCTGCACGCGCTCGGCCGCGACCGAGACAAGCTTGCGCTCGGGGCTCACGAGATCGAACTGCATCGTGTCGGCCATGACGGTCTCCTCAGGCGGCGTTGGCCATGCGCTCGGCCTTCTTGATCACGTCCTCGATGCCGCCCACCATGTAGAAGGCTGCCTCGGGCAGCTCGTCGAACTCGCCCGCGACCACGCGCTTGAAGCTGTCGATGGTGACCTCGAGCGGCACCTGGACCCCGGGCGAGCCGGTGAAGACCTGCGCCACGTCGAAGGGCTGCGACAGGAATCGCTGGATCTTCCTGGCGCGCGCCACCGTCAGCTTGTCCTCCTCCGAGAGCTCGTCCATCCCGAGGATCGCGATGATGTCCTGAAGGCTCTTGTAGCGCTGGAGGATGCCCTGGACGTCGCGCGCGACCTGGTAATGCTCCTCGCCCACCACGTCGGGCTGCAGGATGCGGCTGGTCGAGTCGAGCGGGTCGACCGCGGGATAGATACCTTGCTCGGAGATCGAGCGCGACAGGGTGGTCGTGGCGTCGAGATGCGCGAAAGATGTCGCCGGCGCGGGGTCGGTCAGGTCGTCGGCCGGCACGTAGATCGCCTGGACGGAGGTGATCGAGCCGTGCCGCGTCGAGGTGATCCGCTCCTGGAGCGCGCCCATGTCGGTGGCGAGCGTCGGCTGATAGCCCACGGCCGAGGGAATGCGGCCGAGAAGCGCGGAGACCTCGGAGCCCGCCTG
>JBBQRM010000614.1:0-1753 GCA_038214855.1 Rhodobacterales bacterium
TCGCCACCGGCTTCCTGCGCCCGGACGGGCGGCGCGCTCCCGAGATGGGCTGGGAGCCGGTGCTGCGGCATCTCGACCATCTGATCGAGCATCTGGGCGAGGACCATGTGGGCTTCGGCTCGGACTTCGACGGTGCGACCATGCCGGCAGGGATCGGCGACGTCGCGGGCCTGCCGGCGCTGATCGCGGCACTCGGGGCGCATGGCTATGACGACGCCCTGCTCGCCAAGCTCGCGCACGGGAACTGGCTCGCGGTGCTCCAGCGGACCTGGGGCGGATGAGCATCGACGTCATCGTCGTGGGCGGCGGCATCGCCGGGATCGGCGCGGCGGCGCGTCTGGCGGGCGCGGCGCGGGTGCTGGTGCTCGAACGCGAGCGCCATCCCGGCACCCATGCCACCGGGCGCTCGGCGGCGATGCTGCTCGACGATTACGGCAACGCAGCGATCAGGGCGCTGACCGCGGCGGGGCGGCCGTTCTACGATGCGCCCGATCCGGAGTTCTGGCCGGTGCCGCTGCTCGAGCGGCGCGGCGAGCTGTTGCTCGCGCGGACCGACGAGGAGGCGGCGGCCGAGGAACAGCGCGCGGGCTCGGGCGGCGCCGCGCGGCTGACGCCGGACGAGGCGCGGGAGCTGGTGCCGATCCTCGATCCCTCCGCCTTCGCCCTCGCGCTCCACATGGCCGGCGCCTGCGACATCGACGTCGATGCGCTGCTCCAGGGGTTCCTGCGCCTGCTGCGCGCCGGCGGAGGGAGGGTGGAGACCGGGGCGGAGGTGACAGGCCTCGCGCGCCGGGACGGTCTGTGGCAGGTCGCGACCGCGCGCGGCGATTTTGCCGCGCCGGTGCTGGTGAACGCGGCCGGCGCCTGGGCGGACGGGCTGGCGGCGCTGGCGGGGCTGGCCCCGCTCGGGGTTCGGCCGCTTAGGCGCTCGGCGGCGATCCTGCCGGCGCCCGCGGGCCACGACGTGGCGGGCTGGCCGCTCTTCGGCTCGCTCGCGGAGGACTGGTATGCAAAGCCGATGGGCGGCAAGCTGATGGTCTCGCCCGCCGAGGAGGAGCCGGCCGAGGCGCATGACGCCTTTGCCGACGACATGGTTCTCGCCGAGGGGTTGGACCGCTACGAGCGGATGGTGACGGTACCGGTGACGCGGGTCGAACGGAGCTGGGCGGGGCTGCGCAGCTTCGTTGCCGATCGCACGCCGGTCGCGGGCTTCGATCCGCGGACAGACGGCTTCTTCTGGCTCGCGGGCCAGGGCGGCTACGGCATCCAGACGGCGCCGGCGCTGTCGGCCCTTGCCGCGGACCTGATCCTGGGGCGCGCGCCCTGCCTGCCGGCCGAGATCCTCGCCTCCCTCGACCCGAGCCGTCTCGCCTGAGGCCGCACGATATACGACACGGAGCCTTTATAAGCGCTCCGCTTGATCGGTTCCGTCATACGGGCTCCGGGGGATTGCTTCGGATTTCTTCCCATCTGAAGCGCCGCGTTCCCACCCTCCCGACCGATCTGTCCGTCGACAGATCGGTCCGCGCCTGCCTGCCCCTAGGCAGGTACGATTCCGCGCCCACCCAGGCAGGCGCGGACCGATTTTGAGCTTCGCCCCCGCTGGACCCCCCTCGCCCTTCGCCGGTGGCTCCGGGCGACGGACCGGGCGAGGCTCCACAGGAGCCTCGCCCGGTCCGAGCAAGCGCGGCCCGCAGGGATCAACCGGAGTTCGAATTACCTGATTGTGTCGCGTAGTGTGCCGAGGGCGAAC
>JBBQRM010000615.1:0-1744 GCA_038214855.1 Rhodobacterales bacterium
CTGTGGATTCTCGCGAGCCTCGGCGGGCGCTGGACGACGCGGATCATCGTGCTCGACGCGCCCCTGGTGCGGCGCGGGCCGTTCGCCTGGCTGCGCCACCCGAACTACATGCTGGTCGCGGCGGAGGTTTTCGTGGCGCCGATGGTGCTGGGGCTCGTCTGGGTGGCGCTGGTCTTCAGCGGGCTCAACGCCGCCGTGCTCGCGCTGCGCATCCGCGTCGAGGAGCGGGCGCTCGCAGGGTTCAGGGACGGAGGAACGCGATGGATTTGAGCGGGCTGCGTTCCGAGCTCCGGCGCTTCGGGCTCGTCTATTCCTCCGACGCGATGCCGGGGATCCTCCGCCGCGCGCGGGGCCGCGGCTTCAGCTACCTCGCGAGCGACGGCACCTCGATCGACGATCCGGCGGAGCGCGCGCGTATCGCCTCGCTCGCGATCCCGCCGGCCTATCTCTGCGTCTGGATCTGTCCATTGCCGCATGGCCATCTGCAGGCGACCGGCTTCGACGACCGCAAGCGCAAGCAGTACCGTTACCACACCGACTGGAGCGCCTTTCGGGCGCAGCTTAAGTTCAGCGAACTCGCCTCCTTCGGCGAGACGCTGCCGCGCATCCGCCGGGCGCTCGCGCGCGACCTCCAGGCCGAGGCCGGGACCAAGACCTATGCGCTCGCCGCACTCGTCTCGCTGATCGACGCCGCGCATCTGCGCGTGGGCTCGGAGGAATATCTCGAGGAGAACGGCACGTTCGGTGCCGCCACCCTCCAGCGCCGGCACGTGCGGCTCGAGGACGGGGTGGTGCGGCTGAACTACCGCGGCAAGGGCGGCAGACGGGTGCACAGCACGTTGCGCGACCGGCGGCTGCACCGCATCCTCGAGACGATCGACGACCTGCCGGGGCGCAACCTCTTCGTCTATCTCAACGCCGCGGGCGATGTCTGCGACATCGACAGCGCCCAGGTGAACGCCTATCTCGCCGAGATCTCGGGCCGCGAGGGGGTGACCGCCAAGACCTTCCGCACCTGGGCTGGCACGCTCGCGGCCTTCGAGGTGGCGCTCGAGACGCCCGCGCCCAGCATCAAGGCGATGACCTCGGCCGCCGCCGAGCGCCTGCACAACACGCCGACCGTCTGCCGCAACAGCTACATCCACCCGGCGGTGCTGGCGCTCCGTGACGACGACGAGGCGCCGCCGATGCCCGAGCAGCCGGCGCGCGGCCTCAAGCAGCGCGAGGCGGCGCTGCTGGCGTTTCTGGAAGCCGCGGCTCCGGGCTAGGCCGCGCGGTTGCGCGGCCCGGCGACCAGCCAGATGATGAAGCCGACGATGGGCAGGATGAGCACCAGCAGCACCCAGAGCACCTTCGATACCGTGGACGCGCCCGAGCCCACGATCGAGACGACCGCCCAGATGTCGAGCGCGAGCACGATCAGCCCGAATATTCCGCCGTAGCCGTTGTTGAACATCGTCCGATCCCCAGTCGCTGCGTGTCCCGCTCAACGCGCCGGCAGCATCTTCCGTTCCGTGACGAGGCCGGGGCGGCATCCGATCCGGCCGGCCGCCACGGCAGCAAATCCTTTCCACGTGGTTAATGGTAGCCATAATGTCATGTCAAATCAAGCGTTTGGCGAGTTTCTCAAGCTTGAGCAGCCTTGAGCATAGCAGCCTCAGCCGATCTTGCCGGTGATGTAGTCCTCGGTCCGCTTCTCGCGCGGGTTCGAGAAGATGTCCTCCGTCCGCCCCTCCTCGACGAG
>JBBQRM010000616.1:0-1740 GCA_038214855.1 Rhodobacterales bacterium
TCGCCGTCACCGCGGCGATGCCCGACGGCACCGGCCTCAACCTCTTCGCCGAGCGGTTCCCGAAGCGCTGCTTCGACGTCGGCATCGCCGAGCAGCACGGCGTCACCTTCTGCGCCGGGCTGGCGGCGGCGGGGATGAAGCCGTTCGCCGCGATCTATTCGACGTTCCTTCAGCGCGGCTACGACCAGGTGGTCCACGACGTGGCGATCCAGCGTCTGCCCGTGCGCTTTGCCATCGACCGCGCCGGCCTTGTCGGCGCGGACGGCCCGACGCACGCGGGCGCCTTCGACATCGCCTATCTCGCCAACCTTCCGGGCTTCGTGGTGATGGCCGCCGCCGACGAGGCCGAGCTCGTGCACATGGTCGCGACCGCCGCCGCGCGTGACGACGGGCCGACCGCCTTCCGCTTTCCCCGCGGCGAGGGCGTGGGCGTCGAACTGCCCGAGCGCGGCACTCCGCTTCAGATCGGCCGCGGCCGGATGGTCCAGGAGGGCACCGGCGTGGCGATCCTGTCCTTCGGCGCCCGGCTCGCGGAATGCGTCGCGGCCGCCGAGGCTCTCGGCGCGCGCGGCATCCGCCCCACCATCGCCGATGCGCGCTTCGCCAAGCCGCTGGACCGGGAGCTGATCCTGCGGCTCGCCGCCGAGCACGAGGCGCTGATCACGATCGAGGAAGGTGCTGTCGGCGGCTTCGGCAGCCATGTCGCCCAGCTCCTCGCCGAGGAAGGCGTGTTCGACGCCGGCCTCAGGTTCCGCTCGATGGTCTTCCCCGACACGTTCATCGACCACGACGGCCCGACCAGAATGTACGCGGCCGCCTGCATGAGCGCTGCGCATATCGAGGCCAGGGTGCTCGACGTCATGGGCATCACCCGCATCGACGCCCGCCGCGCCTGAGGCGCGCCGCGGGGACCGGGATGAGTGAGACGGCCCCCGGGCGTCGTCGATCCTGCCGAGCGGCGCTGCGTCCGTCACGCCCCCGCCGGGCCCTTCGAGACCACCATTCGCAGCTAGGGACCGGCGCCAGCTTCGCGGACCTCCACGGCTGATGCGTCCGGCGTGCAAAATTCCTAACAAGATGTAAAATGCCGATTTTTCTCCAATTTTTTCAACGGCAGAATCGATGTTGCACGGTGCAACACCCGATGTTGCGCAGACCCGACCCTTGCCATCACACCCCCAGATGCGCCCGAAACTGCGGCGCCTCGGGGGTGAGGTCGCGGGAAGCGCAGGTCTCCACGCAGGCCCCGGCGGCCACGAAGGCGATCCGGTCGGCCACCGCCAGCGCCGTCTCCACCCGGTGCTCGACCAGCAGGATCGCCGTCCCCGCCGCCCGCAAGTCCCTCACCGTCCTCTCGATCAGCGCCCGCATCGACGGCTGCAGCCCCTCCGAGGGCTCGTCGAGCAGCAGGACCGAAGGCTCCAGGCACAGCGCCCGGGCGATGGCGACCATCTGCTGCTCGCCCCCCGAGAGCGTGCCCGCCGCCTGCCCCAGCCGCGCGCCCAGCCGCGGAAACCGCTCCAGCACCCCCGCGCGCACCGCCGCCCTCCGCCCGCCACCGCGGGCCATCAGCCCGACCTCCAGGTTCTCCGCCACGCTGAGGTCCCCGAACAGCCGCCGCCCCTGCGGCACGTAGCCGATCCCCAGCCGCGGCACCCGATGCGCCGGCAACCCATCGATCCGCGCCCCGTCGAGCCGGATCGCGCCAGCGCTGAGCCGCACCTGCCCCATGATCGCCTC
>JBBQRM010000617.1:0-1728 GCA_038214855.1 Rhodobacterales bacterium
ATCGTCCATCGCTCGCTCCCTTCGGTTCGGCGCCTACGGTGCGCCCGGGTCTCAGGTCGGTTCCGTTTAGCGCCTGCCCCGCCGCGGTTCAAGCCGCCGTTGCGCATGGGCGGGTTGCTTGCTAGCAGGAGGCGGCATGGCCCCCGACTTCCTCGACCTGCCCGACGGGCGCCGCCTCGCTTATCGCCGCACGCCGGGCCGCGGGCCGGGAGTGGTGTTTCTCGGCGGTTTTCGCTCCGACATGACCGGCACCAAGGCGCAATTCCTCGAGGATCGGGCGCGCGAGCGAGGCCGCGCCTTCCTGCGCTTCGACTACACCGGCCACGGCGCCTCGTCGGGCGCCTTCGAGGACGGCGCCGTCGGCGACTGGGCGCGCGACGCAGCCGACGCACTCGCCAGGCTTACCGAGGGGCCACAGGTGCTCGTCGGCTCCAGCATGGGCGGCTGGATCGCGCTCCTGCTCGCTAAACGAGTACCGGAGCGGATCGCGGGGATCGTGGGGATCGCCGCGGCGCCGGATTTCACCGAGGATGCGATGTGGGCGGGGTTCGACGCCGAGACCCGCGCGCGGCTGATGGCCGACGGCCGGGTCGAGCTGCCGTCGGACTACGGCGACGGTCCCTTTCCGATCACCCGGCGCCTGATCGAGGACGGACGCGAGAACCTGGTGCTCCGCAAGCCCCTGCGGCTCGCGGCGCCGCTCCGGCTGCTGCATGGGACGGCGGATGCAGATGTGGCGCTGTCGGTGCCGCTGCGGCTCATCGTCCATGTCGAGGCCGCGGATGCGCGGCTGACGCTGGTGCGCGGCGAGGATCACCGCTTCAGCAGCGAGCCGGCCCTGACCCTGATCGCTGAGACCCTCGAGGCGGTTTCTGCCCGCGCCGAGGGTCGGTGAGCGGCCGCTCAGCTGCGGGTGGCGATTCGCTCGATCTCTTCCTTCAGATGCAGCTTCTTGAGCTTGAGCTGCTTGATGCTGAGATCGTCCGCTGCGGGCATTCGCTGCTCTGCCTCGATGACATCGGAGAGGTTCTGGTGCTTCTTCCTGAGTTCGGTGAGGTGGGAGTCAAGGCTCATGCATTACCTCCTGATCGGATGGGGACACGCGACGCAAGTAAACCATGGATTGAACGTCCTGTCACCTCGCGCCGCACGCGGCGCCGCGGCGTCGTGTCGCAGCCGCGCCTTCCGTCTGGGCGAGTCCGACGGCATCGCGCAGCACCGCGCGGGCCGCATCGGTATAGCCATCTCCGCCCGCGGCCTCCGCATGGACGATCAGCGGCGCCAGCAGCCTGAGCGGCCCGGCCCGGCCCTTGCAGGCCCGCACCAGCACCCGGCCCGCTGGAAGGCCCGCGCGCGCGGCGACGGGCAGCACCTCGACCTCCCCCGCCCGTCCCTCGAGCGCGCCCAGGATCGTGCCCAGCCGCCCGGCGAGATGGACCAGCGTCAGCCGCCCGCCGGGCGCGAGCCGCCGCAGGCCCGCGTCGATCCATGCCCCAAGCCTCGCCTCCCCCTCGCGCGCGGCCCGGTCGCGCCCCGGATCGCCGGCGGCAGGCGAGGCCTGTGCATGATAGGGCGGGTTCGCGAGCACCTGCGCGAAATCCTCCTCCCGCAGCGCCTGTGGCGGCGCCCGCAGGTCGCCCTCGTGCACGTTGAGCACCACGCCGTTCGCCGCCGCGTTCAGACGCGCGAGATCGGCGTAATCCGCCTGGACCTCGAGCCCGTGCAGCT
>JBBQRM010000618.1:0-1718 GCA_038214855.1 Rhodobacterales bacterium
AGTATTTCCGCAAGGCCGGCGTGCCGGCGGCGCTTACCCGGGTGGAAGAGGCGGGCGTGCCGGAGTTCCTGTGGCGCTTCGAGCCCGACACGGAGGCGCTGGCGGCGCTGCCGGAGGCCGAGCGCTTCGTCGGCGAGACCAGTGCGCGGCAGGTCTTCGACCGGCTGGCGGGCGCCTGGACCTACTGGGGCTGGAAGGGCGGCTATTTCAGCGCCGAGGCGGATGCGCGGGCCTATCTCGACGAGATGCGCTTCATGCTCGCCCGGCAGATGGCGGCCCCCAACAGCCCGCAGTGGTTCAACACCGGGCTGCACTGGGCCTACGGGATCGACGGTCCGGGGCAGGGGCATTTCTACGTCGATCACGTGAGCGGCGAGCTGGTGAAATCCACCTCCGCCTACGAGCATCCCCAGCCGCATGCCTGCTTCATCCAGTCGGTCGAGGACGATCTGGTCAACGACGGCGGCATCATGGATCTGTGGACGCGCGAGGCGCGGCTGTTCAAGTACGGCTCGGGGACCGGCACCAACTTCTCGTCCCTGCGCGGCGCCGACGAGCGGCTGGCCGGCGGCGGCAAATCCTCCGGGCTGATGTCGTTCCTCAAGATCGGCGACCGGGCGGCGGGCGCGATCAAGTCGGGCGGTACGACCCGGCGCGCGGCCAAGATGGTGATCTGCGACATGGATCACCCGGACATCGAGGATTTCATCAACTGGAAGGTGATCGAGGAGCAGAAGGTCGCGAGCCTCGTCGCGGGTTCGAAGCTGCACCGGGAAAAGCTCGACGCCATCTTCGCCGCGGTGCGCGCCTGGGACGGCGACGCGCACGACGCCTGCGACCCCAGGACCAACCCCGGCCTCAAGGCCGCGATCCGCGCCGCGAAAAAGGCGATGATCCCCGAGACCTACGTCAAGCGCATCCTGCAATACGCGGCGCAGGGCCATACCGCCATCGACTTCCGCACCTATGACACCGACTGGGATTCGGACGCCTATCTGACCGTCTCGGGCCAGAATTCCAACAATTCGGTGCGCGTGACCGACGCGTTCCTGCAGGCGGTGCGCGACGATGCGGACTGGGAGCTCACGCGGCGCACCGACGGCCGCGTCGCGAAGACCGTCAAGGCCCGCGCGCTGTGGGACCAGATCGGCCACGCCGCCTGGGCCTGCGCCGATCCGGGCGTGCAGTTCCACGACACGATCAACGCCTGGCACACCTGCCCCGAGAGCGGGCCGATCCGGGCGTCGAACCCGTGCTCGGAATACATGTTCCTCGACGACACCGCCTGCAATCTCGCCTCGCTGAACCTGCTCGCCTTCCTCGACGGCGACCGGTTCGACGCCGAGGGCTTCGTCCATGCCACCCGGCTCTGGACGCTGACCCTCGAGATCTCGGTGACGATGGCGCAGTTCCCGAGCCCGCGGATAGCACAATTGTCGCACGACTTCCGCACGCTCGGCCTCGGCTACGCCAATGTCGGCGGGCTGCTGATGACGCTGGGCCACGGCTACGATTCGACCCAAGGACGAGCGCTCTGCGGGGCCATCACCGCGGTCATGACCGGGGCTTCCTATGCAACCTCGGCCGAGATGGCGGGCGAGCTCGGCGCCTTCCCGGGCCACGGCCGCAACTCGGGCGCGATGCTGCGGGTGATCCGCAACCACCGCCGCGCCGCCTCGGGCCAGCTTACCGGCTACGAGGGCCTGTCGGTGCCGCCG
>JBBQRM010000619.1:0-1715 GCA_038214855.1 Rhodobacterales bacterium
CGCCGGACAAGACGGGAGAGCGGGTTGCGGACCCGAGCCGTTCGAGCGCAGCGCGTCTCACACGGGCTCCGGGTGATTGCTTCGGATTTCTTCCCATGTGAGGCGCCACCTCTCCACCCTCCCGACCGATCTGTCCGTCGATAGATCGGTCCGCGCCTGCCTGCGTCGTGCCGAAGGCACGCCTCCGGCGTGACGGCAGGCGCGATAGACGCGCCCGCCCAGGCAGGCGCGGCCCGATTGCGCGCGTCGGTCCAGGCTGCACCCCCCTCGCCCTTCGCCGGTGGCTCCGGGCGACGGACCGGGCGAGGCTCCACAGGAGCCTCGCTCATCCGGTCCGAGCAAGCGCGGCCCGCAGGGATCAAGCGGAGTTCGTCTCACAGCAGCCATCCGTGCGCGACGGCGGCGAGCGCGGTGACGATCGCGGCGGCGATCAGGCCCGCGACGACGTCGTCGAGCATCACCCCCCAGGGCCCATGCATCGCGTCGGCCCGCGACACCGGCCAGGGCTTCCAGATGTCGAAGGCGCGGAAGAGCAGGAAGCCCGCGACCCAGCCCGGCCAGGGGAAGAGATGCGCAGGGGCGCCGGCCATCCACAGGCCGGCGGAGAGCGGCATCAGCGCGATCCAAAGGCCCACGACCTCGTCGACGACGATCTCTGCGGGATCGGCGTCGGGCTGGCCGCGGGTCTCGACGCTTGTGGCCCAGAAGCCGAGCGCGAACAGGAGCACGGCCGCCAGCGCGAGCAGCGGGAAGCCGCCCAGCCAGTGCAGCGCGTAGCCGGCGGGCAGGGCCGCGAGCGAGCCCCAGGTGCCGGGGCCGGGGCGCAGCAGGCCGACGTAGCCGAAGGTCGCGATCAGCCGCGTCACGCGCGCACCAGCGTCGCGGTGGCGAGTGCTGCGATGCCCTCGCCGCGGCCGGTGACGCCGAGGCGTTCGGAGGTGGTGGCCTTGACGCTGACGCGCTCGGCGGCGATGCCGGCGATGCGGGCGGTCTCGGCGCGCATCGCCGGCGCGTGCGGGCCGATCTTGGGCGCCTCGCAGATCAGGGTGACGTCGAGATGGGTGAGGGTGAAGCCGCGCTCGGCGGCGAGGCCGGCCGCGCGCGCGAGGAAGGTCTCGGAGGCGACCCCCTTCCACTGCGGGTCGGAGGGGGGGAACCACCGGCCGATGTCGCCTTCGGCCAGCGCGCCGAAGATCGCGTCGGTGAGCGCATGGAGGCCGACGTCGGCGTCGGAATGGCCGACGAGCCCGCGGTCGAAGGCGAGCTGCACGCCGCACAGCGTCACGCCGTCGCCGGGGCCGAAGGCGTGCACATCGAAGCCGTTGCCGGTGCGGATGTCCAAGGCGCCTCCCACGTCTTGCTGGATGTCTTGCCGCGCGCGGGCGAGGTCCGCGGCGGTGGTGATCTTGTAATTCGCCTCCGCCCCGGGCACCAGCCGCACCTCGAGGCCGGCGGCGCAGGCGACGGCTGCGTCGTCGGCGGCGGCACCCGGATGCGCCCGGTGTGCCGCCAGGATCGTCGCGAAGCGAAAGCCCTGCGGCGTCTGGGCGCGCCAGAGGCCGTCGCGGGCGACCGGCTCGGCGGCAGCGTTGCCATCGGCGCGCCAGAGCGCGTCCACGACCGGGACGACCGGCACTACGGCCGGCGCCTCCGCCAGCGCTTCGAGGACCGCCGCGGCGACCTCGGGCGGCATTAACGGGCGGGCGGCGTCGTGG
>JBBQRM010000620.1:0-1705 GCA_038214855.1 Rhodobacterales bacterium
GCCGGATGATAAAGAGCCTTCTCGGCCGGCTCGCGCTGGTTGCAACACTCGCCGCACCGCCCGCCGCGGCGGCGGCGTTCGACTATTACCTCCTCGCACTCTCCTGGACCCCGAGCTGGTGTGCGGCCGAGGGTGCCGCCCGCGGCGACCCTGCCTGCGCGCCGGGGGCTGACCGCGGTTTCACGCTCCACGGGCTCTGGCCGCAGGACGAGGACGGCTGGCCGGAATATTGCGCGTCGGCCGCGCGCGACCCGACGCGGGCCGAGACCGCGGCGATGGCGGACGTGATGGGCTCGGGCGGGCTCGCCTGGTACCAGTGGACAAAGCACGGCCGCTGCTCGGGCCTCGGCCCCGAGGCGTACTTCGCCGCCGCGCGCGCAGCCTATCGGGCCCTGGACCTGCCGGAGCCTGCGGCCTCCGCGACGCCTGCCGACGTGGAGGCGGCGATCCTTGCGGCGAATCCGGGATTGGCGCCCGAACAGCTGATCGTGACCTGCCGCGACGCCCGGCTCGCCGAGGTGCGGCTGTGCCTCACGCGCGAGCTCGCGCCACGCGCCTGCGCCCCTGACGTCGCCCGCGACGCCTGCCGCGACGGCACCCGCCTCGACGTGCCGCCGCGCTAGCGCCGCCTCAGCAGCCGCCCGTCGATCGCAGCCAGCCCCGCGCCGATCAGCGCCATGCCCGCGAGATGCCGCGGCAGCAGCGCCTCGCCGAGCACGCCCACCCCGAGCAGCACCGCCGTCACCGGCACGAGGAAAGTCACGAGCACCAGGTTGACGGGACCCGCCGTCGCCAGCAGCCGGAAGTAGACGACATAGGCGAGCGCCGTGGAGAAGGTCGCCACGCAGACGAGCGCCGCGATCACCTCGACCCCCGGCGCCGGCAGCGCGAAGGGCCGGTCCACGATCAGCGCCAGCGGCACCAGCATCAGGCTCGAGGCCGTCACCTGCCCCCAGGCGGTCGCGAGCGGCGGCACGCCGAGCGCGCGGAACCGCCGCCCGTAGATCCCCGCCAGCGCATAGGAGACCGCCGCCGCGAGACAGGCGATTTCTGCCGCGACGCTGCGCCCCATCGCCGCGCCGCCGACCATCACCGCGACGCCGGCGAGCCCCAGCGCCACGCCCGCAAGCCGCGCCCCGGTCAGCCGTTCGTCGCGCGTCAGGACATGCGCGAACACCACCATGAAGAGCGGCGTGCTCGCGTTCAAGATCGCAGCGACCCCCGAGGCGATCTGGCTCTGCCCCCAGACGATCAGGCTGAACGGCACCGCGTTGTTGAGCAACCCCATGACCGCGAAGGCCCCGAGTACCCGGCGGTCGCGCGGCACCGCCACGCCCGTCGCGCGCAGCACCGCGGCGAGGATCACGGCGGCCAGCGCCACCCGCACCGCGACCACCGTCAGCGTCGGCAGCGCCGCCACCGCGATCTCGTTGAAGAAGAACGACCCGCCCCAGACCACCGACAGCGCCAGGAGCAGCAGCCATTCGGTCCCGCTCATCGGACGGCGCAGGACGGCGGTTCGACTCATGGCGCTCTCCGAGGCTCCGGCACGGCCATCCCTGCCACGGCCCGGCGCCTGGCACAGCCCGGTTCGTGCTTAATCCGGCGGGGCTGGATGAACGGTGCTCCCGCCACGGCGCAAAAATCCTGACGAAAGGCACACTACATGTGTGGATGCCCCCGTTGGCGCAAGACTTTCTTTGAA
>JBBQRM010000621.1:0-1696 GCA_038214855.1 Rhodobacterales bacterium
GCAGCCGGGTGAGCGGTGGCGGGGTCTTGCCGTTGAGCAGCTGCAGCAGCAGCTGGAAGCCCTGACGGCCGATCTGTTCGACCGGCTGGCGGATGGCGGAGAGCGGCGGCGTCAGCATGGCGCCTAAAGGCATGTCGACGAAGCCGATCAGCGATACGTCGTCCGGCACCGAGACCCCGGCTTCCCGCAGGCCCATCACCGCCCCGATGACGAGGTAGTCGGATGAGGCGAAGATGGCAGTAGGCGGGTCGGGCAGGGCGAGGAATTTCAGCGTCGTGGCGCGGGCGAGCTCGGGGTCGAAGCCGCCAAGCGCCACATAGTCAGGGCGGACCGGCAGGCCGGCCTCGGCCATTGCCTGCTGGAAGCCCTCATGGCGCTCGACCACCGAGAACAGGCCATGGGGCCCGCCGAGATAGGCGATCTTCGTGTGGCCGGCCTCGATCAGGTGGCGGGTGGCAAGCCGGGCGCCCTCGGTGTTTTCGACGAACAGGCGCGGCGCGTTCACGCCGGGAATGTCCTCGTCGAGGATCACCACATTCTTGCGCTTGCCGATCAGGCGGGCCAGCGTCCCGTCATCGGGGGTGTTGGTCATCAGCACAAGGCCATCGATGTGCCGGTCGTGCAGCCGCTCCAGCGAGGCGATCTCGCGCTTGCGGTCGGAGCGGGTGGACGAGATGAACACCGTATAGCCATGCCGGTCCGCCTCGTCCTCGAAGGCGGAGGCGAGCTCGGCGAAGAACGGCTCGCGGATTTCGGGTGTGACGAGCCCGACCGCCTCGGTCTTGCCGGTCGAGAGCCGCTTGGCGAGCAGGTTCGGGCGATAGTCGAGCCGCGCAATGGCCGCATCGATGCGCGCCGAGGTCGCCGGTGGCAACTCGATCCGGTGGTTGAGGTAGCGTGAAACGGTGGTCGGCGAGACCCCCGCATCCTGCGCCACATCATGGATCGTCGCCATAAAGTCCCCCATCGGGCTGAAACTAGGTCAAGAAAAGCGGTTTAGTAAAGCGGTTTCGTAACTCACCAGACGACCGGATGCACCTCTCCGGTGGCGACGTTGACAAAGCCCTCGGGGGCCAGCGGCGAGGGGGCGACGAGGACCCAGGTCCAGGGCGCGCAGGTCAGCGTGGCGAACATCAACCGCTCGGGGAAGCCGGGGTTCCAGCGCGGCCGGAAGGTCGGCTCGTACATCCAGTCGACCTCGGCGCCAGCGCGGTAAAGCGCCTGCATGTCGGCGTCGACCTCGGCGGCCGGACGCTGGCTCATCAGGCCGCCGACCTCGAACCGGACGGTGGCGGTGACCTCGCCGCGATGTACCAGGGCCCAGCCACCCTGGGTTTCGCGCAAGGTGTTGACGGCTTTCGCCATCGCCGCATCGGACGACCCGCAGACCCAGATGTTATGCTTGTCGTGCGCCACCGAGCAGGCGACGGCGGTGTCCGGATCACGCGGGCCGCAGCCCCGCCAGAACATCTTCGAGGTTTTGCCCTCGCCCGAGAAACGATCGACGATGGCGAACTTGGTGAGGTTTTCGGCCTCGACGCGCTGCACCTCGCCATCGAGAACCGGCAACACCATGGTGTAGAAATCGGGGTGCCAGTGGAAGGGGCGGATGACGGCGGCGTTCATCGTCGACCGGCCCGGCGCTGCCCTGATGGCGAAGTCTGAAGCGGTGATGTCGCGCTGCATGTTGATCGTC
>JBBQRM010000622.1:0-1686 GCA_038214855.1 Rhodobacterales bacterium
CATCAACAAGGACGGGTTCCTCGACTTCGGAGCGTCCGCGTACTGCGCCGATGGTCCCTTCGGTGGCCAGGGCCGCGCGTGGATCTTCACGAGCAACACCGCGCCGCTGCCGCCCCCGCCGACGGCGCCCGCGCCGGCCGCGGTCGCCTGATGGCCGAGACCAGCGGGACCGCGCTCGAGATCGACGCCGCCGACGCGCCGATCCGCGAGATCAACGTCGCGATCCGGCGCGGGCTGGCGGATGGTGCCGCGATCACGGTCCGCAACCCCGGCGCGCGGCACAACCTGGGCGTCGCCCTGCTCAGCCCGGGCGAGGTCGCATTCGACGGCAGCGTCGGCTACTACTGCGGCGGGATGAACGACGGGGCCACGGTCCATATCGCGGGCAGCGCCGGCTGGGGCGTGGCCGAGGGCATGCTGTCCGGCACGGTCGTGGTCGACGGCAACGCCGGCAACAGCGCAGCAGCCTCCATCCGGGGCGGGACCGTCGTGGTCCGCGGCGATTGCGCGGCGCGGGCCGGCATCTCCATGAAGGGCGGTCGGCTGCTGATCGCGGGCGACGCCGGGTACATGACCGGGTTCATGATGCAGAAGGGCTTCATCGCGATCGCCGGGGACGCGGGCGATGCCCTCGCCGACTCGATGTACGAGGGCACGATCTACGTGGCCGGTTCGATCCTGTCGCTCGGTAACGACGCCGTTGCGGCCGACGTGACCGATGACGACCAGGCGATGCTGGAGGCGGCCTTCGCGGAGTTCGACTTGCCACGCCCCGGGCGATTCCAGCGGATCGTGGCCGGCCGCAAGCTGTGGAACTTCGAGAAGCACGAGCTCGAGACCTGGAGGGCCGCACTGTGACGGACGACTCGGGCGCTCGGCGCGATCCGCAGGGCATCCGCACGAGCCCGGTCTACACGCCCTCGGTCATCGGCGAGATCCAGGAGAAGGCAGCGCTCGGCCGCTACCTCATTCGCGGCTTCGGGACGTTGCGCTCCAAGCCCCTCCCGTCGCTCGACGACCTGACCTTCCTGCCGTCCTCGCTGACGCGCATCCCGCTCGAGGGCTATCGCGAGAAGTGCGTGACCACGACGGTCCTCGGCACGCGCTTCGCGGAGCGTCCGATCTCGCTCGATATCCCGGTCATGATCACCGGCATGAGCTACGGCGCCCTGTCGCTCAACGCCAAGGTCGCGCTGGCCCGCGGCGCGAGTCAGGTCGGCGGCTCGACGACCTCGGGCGACGGCGGGATGCTGCCGGCCGAACGCGAGAACTCGAAAACGCTGATCGTCGAGGTCCTGCCCAGCCGCTACGGGGCAAGCGTCCATCACCTGCGCCAGGCGGACGGCATCGAACGGACCATCGGGCAGGGGGCCAAGCCCGGCACCGGCGGGTTGCTGCTGGGCTCCAAGGTGTCGCCCGAGATCGCGGCCATCCGCGACCTGCCGCCGGGGGTCGACCAGCGCTCGCCCGCCCGGCACCCGGACTTCCTGGGCCCGGACGACATGACGCTCAAGATCGAGGAACTGCGCGAGGCGACCGACTGGCAGGTCCCGATCTTCGTCAAGATCGGCGCGACGCGGACCTTCGACGACGTGAAGCTGGCCGCCAAGTGCGGAGCCGACGTGGTCGTGGTCGACGGCATGGAAGGTGGCACCGCCGCCTCCCCGGAGATCCTCCAGGACCACA
>JBBQRM010000623.1:0-1681 GCA_038214855.1 Rhodobacterales bacterium
GATGGCGTGGTGGTCGTCGGGGCCCAGTGCCGGGATCGTGAGATCGGCCTCGAACGAGTCGAGCTGCCGTCCGTAGCCGTTGCGGCGGACCTCGATGTCGAGGAGCGGGAAGACCGCGTCGTCGCCATCGGCGCTGCGTTCGGCCAGGAGGATCATGCCGGCGCAGGTGCCGAGCATCGGCGTGCCCGAGCGGGCCAGGGAGGCGATCGGCTCACGCAGTCCGTAGGCGTCGATGAGCCGGCGCATCGTCGTCGATTCGCCTCCGGGCAGGATCAGGGCATCGAGGTCCACGAGGTCGCGTGGAAGGCGAACCTCGACTGCC
The DNA here is from genome assembly GCA_038214855.1 of Rhodobacterales bacterium. Taxonomy (GTDB): domain Bacteria; phylum Pseudomonadota; class Alphaproteobacteria; order Rhodobacterales; family Rhodobacteraceae; genus Amaricoccus. The sequence continues at coordinate 323 of JBBQRM010000623.1, forward strand.
TCCGCCCCGACCTCGCGGATGGCCTCGACATGCGGTCGCACCGCGCCCTGGACGGCAAGCACCCCGATGCGCGGACGTCGCGCCTCACCGGTCATGGAATCTCCCTACCAGCCGCGGGCGGCCATTCGCTCCTCGGGCGGAATCTCTCCGAGGGAGGTGCCGCGCATCGGCTCGCCGAGGCCCGCGCTGACCTCGGCCAGGATCTCGGGGTTGTCGTACTGGGTGGCCGCCTTCACGATCGCGCGAGCCACGCGCTCGGGATGCTCGCTCTTGAAGATGCCCGACCCGACGAAGACCGCCTCGGCGCCGAGCTGGCGCATGAGGCTGGCATCGGCAGGAGTCGCGACGCCGCCCGCGCTGAAGTTCGGGACCGGCAGCTCACCCAGCTCCGCGGTCTGCTTGACGATGTCATACGGGGCCCGCAGCTCCTTGGCCGCGGCGAAGAGCTCGTCGCCGCGCATGTTCTGCAGCTGGCGGATCCCCTTCTGCACCGCGCGCATGTGGCGCACGGCCTCGACGATGTCACCCGTCCCGGCCTCGCCCTTCGTCCGGATCATCGCGGCTCCTTCGCCGATCCGGCGCAGCGCCTCTCCCAGGTCTCGGCACCCACACACGAACGGGACCTTGAACGCGTGCTTGTCGATGTGGTGCTCCTCGTCGGCCGGGGTGAGCACCTCGGACTCGTCGATGTAGTCGACCTCGAGCGCCTCGAGGATCTGCGCCTCCGCGAAATGACCGATGCGGCACTTGGCCATGACGGGGATGCTGACCGCGTCCTTGATCTCGTTGATGAGCTTCGGGTCGCTCATCCGCGCGACGCCGCCGAACTTGCGGATATCGGATGGGACGCGTTCGAGCGCCATCACGGCCACCGCACCGGCTTCCTCGGCGATCCTGGCCTGGTCGGCCGTCACGACGTCCATGATCACGCCCCCCGCGAGCATCCGGGCGAGCCCGACCTTGGTGGTCCACGTGCTTCGTTCGATGGTGGTCATTCATTCTTCCTGCGCAACGCACCGACCGGCGCCTCGCGCCACTCGGGTTCGACGCTCCATTCTACTCGTGACTCCGGCGAGCGCTCACGGGTGGGGATTGGTGACGCCACTCACGTTCGCGTTATGCTCGACGAGGAGCGGCGCGGCACCGCCCGGCGGTTTCTACCCCACTCACGTTGGCGGTATGCCCGACGAGGAGCGGCCGAACAGCGCTCACCGGTTGCGAGGCCACTCTCCCGTTCCAGACGACCGACGAAGTCACCGCCGCCGGTCGCGAGGCCCAACCGGTTGGCGCCGGCCCGCGAGGATCCGCGGGTTCGTTGGTATGATCCGGTCAGGAAGGCCCTGGCACCACTGATCAACG
>JBBQRM010000624.1:0-1679 GCA_038214855.1 Rhodobacterales bacterium
CGGACGGATCGGCCGCCGCGCCATCGAGATCGCCCGCGGCTTCGGGATGGAGGTGATGGCGCATGACGTCCACCCCGACCCGCAGGTCGCGGCGCAGCTGGGCTTCGCCTATGCCGGGCTCGACGAGATCCTCGCGGCGGCCGACGTGCTGACGCTGCACGTGCCGGCGACGCCAGGCACCGCGCATCTGATCGGCGACCGCGAGTTCGGACTGATGAAGCGGGGGGCGGTGCTGATCAACACCGCGCGCGGCAACGTCGTCGACGTCCCGGCGCTGGTGCGGGCGCTGGTCGAGGGCAAGCTCCGCGCCGCGGGGCTCGACGTGCTGCCGCAGGAGCCGCTGATCCGCGAGGAGGCGCAGATCTTCCGCGGCGCCTGGTCGGAGGGGCACGACCTCAAGGCGCTGGTGGCCAATCACGTGCTGCTGCGCTTCCCGAACGTCATTGTCACGCCGCACACCGCCTACAACACCGAAGCCGCCGTCCGCCGGATCATCGACACCACGCTCGACAATATCCAGGCTTTTGCCGGCGGGCAGCCACAGAACGTGATCCCGCCGCCGGGCGGAGCGCCGGGTGATACCGTTTTTCGCAGCGCGCCAACCAAAAGACGGGAACAGGAGACACCGCGATGAACAGACACACCGATCCCGCAGGTCGTGACGGCGCCCACGACCTTGTGCCGCCGGGCTTCACCGGTACCGTCTACACCTGCCCGATGCACCCCGAGGTGCGCCGGACCGAGCCGGGCGACTGCCCGAAATGCAACATGCACCTGCAGCCCGAGGGCGCCGGAGGCGAGCACCATGAACACCAGCTCGACCACGATGCCGGCATCGCCAAGCCACAGGCGCGCGGGCAGTACGACACGGTCCCGCCGAACTACAGCGGCACGGTCTATACCTGTCCGATGCATGCCGAGGTGCGCCAGACCGGACCCGGCTCCTGCCCGCTCTGCGGCATGGGGCTGGAGCCCGAGAGGGTCGCGCTCGACGACGACGGCCCGAACCCCGAGCTGGTGGACTTCACCCGGCGGCTCTGGGTCGGCGCGGTGCTGACCGTCCCGCTCCTGGTGCTGACGATGGGGCCGCTCGTCGGCCTCGGCGCAGTCCGCGAGGTGTTCGGCGAACGCGCGACGATGTGGATCGAGCTCGTCCTCGCGACGCCGGTGATCCTGTGGTCGGGCTGGCCGTTCTTCGTGCGCGGCTGGCGCTCGTTCCGGACGATGAAGCTCAACATGTTCAGCCTGATCGCGATGGGCGTGGGCTCGGCCTATGCCTTCAGCATCGTCGCGGTGCTGGCGCCGGACCTCTTCCCGGCGGGGTTCCGCACCGAGGAGGGTCATGTCGGCGTCTATTTCGAGGCCGCGGCCGTGATCGTCACGCTGGTCCTGCTGGGCCAGGTGATGGAGCTGCGGGCGCGCGAGGGCACCGGCCGGGCGATCCGCGCCCTGCTCGACCTCGCCGCCAAGACCGCGCGGGTGATCCGCGAGGGCGGCAGCGAGGAGGAGATCCCGCTGGAGGACGTGCAGGTCGGCGACCGGCTGCGGGTGCGGCCCGGCGACAAGGTGCCGGTGGACGGCGTCGTGGCCGAGGGCCGATCGTCGGTCGATGAGAGCATGATCTCGGGCGAGCCGGTCCCGTTCGAGAAGGTCGCGGGCGACCGGCTGACGGGTGCGAC
>JBBQRM010000625.1:0-1677 GCA_038214855.1 Rhodobacterales bacterium
CCCGCGACCGGCGAGCGCGAGCGCATCGTCGGGATCGAGGCCGGCATCGCCTCCAACCGCAGCAACGACGGCCGCGCCGACCGACAGGGCGGCTTCTGGTGCTCGACGATGAGCAAGGACAAGCGCCCGGGCGAGGGCGCACTCTATCGCTACTTCCGCGGCGAGCTGCGCCGGCTGCGCACGGGCCTGACCACGCCCAACGGCCTCGCCTTCACCCCCGACGGCCGCCGCGGCTACTTCGCCGAGAGCGCCGAGAGCTGCCTCTACACCTGGCCGCTGGACGCGGACGGCTGGCCCGAGGCCGAACCCGAGCCGTTCTTTCGCACCGACGAGGGCACTCCCTACGGCGCGGTCATCGACCGCGACCACGCGCTCTGGGTCGCGCTGCACGGGGCTGGACGCGCCGTGCGCCTCCTGCCCGACGGCACGCCGGATGCCGAGATCGCGCTGCCCGTCGAACAGGTCACCTGCCCGGCATTCGGCGGCGATCTCTGCACGCTCTACCTCACCACCTCGCGCGAGGGCATGGACGCGTCGGCGCTCACGGACCAGCCCCTCGCCGGCCAGACCTTCGCCGCCCCGGTCGCCGTCCCCGGCTTGCCCGAGCCCCGCATCCTCGCGGGCTGAGGCACCGCTTTGCCCCGGCGGACCCCCGGATCGGCCTCGCGTCCCGGCCCTACAGGCTGAGGACACCGTCGATCAGAACCTGGCTGTGGCCGCCGATGAGGACCCGTTCCACATCCGGGCCATCGACGCTGACGAAGACGCGCCCCTCGCGCCCGATCTTCGTGCCCTGGCTCATCGTGAGGTTGCGCGTCAGCCGGTCCTTCTGCCGCATCCATTGGGCGATGGCGGCATTGAGCGAGCCGGTGATCGGGTCCTCGCTCATCCCGCTGGAGGGCGAGAGGCTCCGGACCTCGTAATCGCACGCCTCCCCTTCGGGATAGGGACCGAACACACCAACACCGGCATATTCCGGCCACCTGACGCGCGACGCATCCACAGCGAGGACATCGGACGCGCTCTGCAATTCGAGCACCTGCCAGACGGGGCCGTTCTCGAGCCGCGCCGCATGGACGATCCCGCCGCGCTCCAGCCCCAGTGCCGCGCGAAGGCGCTCGATCTGCGCATCCGGCAGCGGTTCCACCCGCGTTGCCGGCGCGACGAAGGCAGGGACCGGGCCGGAGAGGTCGATCTCGACGAGCCCGATCGCGCATTCCTGCACGACGACGCCCGCCCTGGCCGGAATGCCCCAGGCATGGAGCCATGCACAGCAGCTTCCCAGCGTCGGATGGCCCGCGAACGGCATCTCGCGCCCGGGCGTGAAGATCCGCACTGCGTAATCGGCCGCGGGATCGGTCGGCTCGAGCAGGAACGTCGTCTCGGCGAGGTTGGTCCAGGAGGCGAATTCCTGCATCTGCGCATCGGCGAGGCCGGCCGCGTCCACGACCACCGCCAGCCCGTTGCCCCTGGTGGCCTTCGAGGCGAAGACATCGACCTGCATGAAGCGCCTTTCCCGCATCGTGGGTTCCCTCCGCCGCACCGCCGGCGCGAAGTTATCGAGCGCGGCCCCGGCGAATGCAACGGGCAGATCGTATGCATGGGTTGTGCATATGTTGTGCATGGGTTGTGCATCGCGGAGTTGGACTCTTCCAAGGAAGCGGCTAAGCCTCGCCT
>JBBQRM010000626.1:0-1674 GCA_038214855.1 Rhodobacterales bacterium
GCCGGCGAACACCACGAGCGGGGCGCCGTCCTCGAAGCCGAGCAGGATGCCGATGACGACGCCGTCGATCTGGTCGCTGACGGGCATTGTGTCGGCTTTGGTTTCGGGCACGGGACCGCTCCTCTCGTCCAGCATCGCACGGCGTTTCCGTTCGCCCAAGGGGTCAGTCGAACGCATAGGCAAAGCCCGCTCCGTCGCCGGTCACGGTGACCCGGGCCAGCGCCTCGCCGCCGAGCTTGCGGGTCAGGATCTGGCGCGAGAGCTCCGGCAAAAGCGTGTTGGTCAGGATCGCGTCGATCATCCGCCCGCCCGACTCGATCTCGGTGCAGCGCGCCTTGATGACCTCCATCGCCCCCACGCCGATCGTAAGCTCCGCGCCATGGCCGCGGGCGAGGCGGCCGGCGATGCTCCGCAGCTTGATGCCGGCGATCGCCTCGATCATCGCGTCCGAGAGCGGGTAGAACGGGATCGTCACGACCCGCCCGAGCAACGCGGCGGGGAACACCTTCAGGAGCGGCGGGCGGAGAGCGGCGGCAAGCTCGGCCTCGTCGGCGGAGCCGCGACCCGCGTTGGTCATCGCCATGATCTCGTCCGAGCCGACGTTCGAGGTCATCAGGATCAGCGTGTTCTTGAAGTCGATCCGCCGCCCCTCGCTGTCGTCCATCATGCCCTTGTCGAAGACCTGGAAGAAGATCTCGTGCACGTCGGGATGCGCCTTTTCGACCTCGTCGAGCAGCACCACCGAATAGGGCCGCCGCCGCACCGCCTCGGTCAGGATCCCGCCCTTGCCGTAGCCGACATACCCCGGCGGCGCGCCCTTGAGCGTCGAGACGGTGTGCGCCTCCTGAAACTCGCTCATATTGATCGCGATCAAGTTCTGCTCACCGCCAAAGAGCGTCTCGGCCAGCGCCAGCGCAGTCTCGGTCTTGCCGACCCCCGAGGGGCCGCAGAGCAGGAAAACGCCCACGGGCTTCTCCGGTGCGCCGAGCCCGGCCGAGGCGGTCTGGATCCGGCTCGCGATCATCCCCATCGCATGGTCCTGGCCGACGACGCGCTGCGACAGGATGCCCGCGAGCTTCAGCGCCCGCTCGGTCTGGCTCGCCAGCATCCGGCCGGTGGGGATGCCGGTCCAGTCCTGCACGACGGCCGCGACGGCATTGCGGTCGACGGCCGGCAGGATCAGCGGCGACTCGCCCTGCGCGGCGGCGAGGTCCGCCATGCGTGCCTTGAGCGTGGCGAGGGCGTGCGGGCGGTCCAGCTCTGCATCCGCGCTGGCGGTCTCCGCATCCGCCGTCCGTTCGGCCAGAGCAACGCCGCCATTACCGGCCCGCTCCGCCGCCGGCGCGGCTCCGCCTGCCGGTTGCGGCGCCGCGGTTTCGTCCAATGCGGCGCCCGAGCCGCGAAGCTGTGCCCGCAGGTCGAGGATCTCGTCCACCAGCGCCTTCTCGGCGTCCCACCGCGCGCGGGCGCGGCCAAGATCCCCCTCCGCCTCGGCGATGGCGCCCTCGAGCGCCGCCTTGCGCTCGCCCGGGTCGATGCCGATCGCCTCCTCGCGCTCCACGATCCCCTGCTCGATCTCGAGCGCCGCCAGCCGCCGCCCGATGTCCTCCACCGCCGCAGGCGTCGCGTGCTGCGAGACGGCGACACGGGCGCAAGCGGTGTCGAGCAGGCTGA
>JBBQRM010000627.1:0-1672 GCA_038214855.1 Rhodobacterales bacterium
GCCTCCGGTTTTTACAGTTTGCTTGAACGTGGTCGCGGGCGATGCCTTCACTGCTTTCGCAGTAACGAAACGGCCCGTTTTTGCACTCTTGTTGATCGACTTGGCTGCCAACAGAATCACCTCCTTCCCTCACCTAGTAGAATGAGAGTGCATTTGTACCACATCGGCCACAACTACGCAACCGCTTGGGCTTCGCGACCGACATCATACAAGTTGTAGAAGTTCTCATGACGGCTCCCCGATCGCGGGCGTCGCAAGATCGCCCGCCAGCACCTCGACCACGTGCCGGGCGCGGAAGCTGCGGCCCTCGCGCTTGGCCTTGCCGGCGATGTTGATCAGGCACCCCAGATCGCCCGCGAGCACCAGTTCGGCGCCGGTCTCGGCGATGTGGCGGGTCTTGTCGCCGACCATCGTGTCCGAGATCTCGGGATACTTCACGCAGAAGACGCCGCCGAAGCCGCAGCAGACCTCGCGCTCGGTGAGCTCGCGCAATTCCAGCCCCTCGACGCTCGCGAGCAGCCGCCGCGGCTGGCCCTCTATCCCGAGGCTGCGCAGCCCCGAGCAGCTGTCGTGATAGGTCGCGACCACGTCGGCCGCCTGCGCCACTTCGGTCACGCCCAGCACGTCGGTCAGGAACGAGGTGATCTCGTGCGTCCGCGCCCCCAGCGCCCGGGCGCGCTCGGCCCAGGGATCGCCCGCCTCGAACATCTGCGCATAGTCCTTGGCAATGGTCGCGCCGCACGAGCCCGAGGGCACCACCACATAGTCGTAGCCCTCGAAGGCCGCGATCACCTGCCGCGCGATCGCCCGCGCCGTCTCGCGGTCGCCGGAGTTCCACGCCGGCTGGCCGCAGCAGGTCTGCGCGCGGGGCACCTCGACCTCGCAGCCGGCGTCGCGCAGCAGCTTTATCGCCGCGAACCCCACCGAGGGGCGGAACATGTCGACCAGACAGGTGACGAAAAGGGCTGTGCGCCGGCCCGGCATGGTGCTCCCCCGCATGGCAGAGCTCCAGCCATATTGCCTTTGCCGCAGCGAGACAAGCCGGGCGCCCGGATCACGCTTCCCATCGCCCCCGCGATGGACTATACGCCGCGCCTGCGGTCCCGCACCCTTGGAGGCGGCCGCATCGTGCAAACCAGGAGCAAGCACCATGGCAGAGACACCGGTTCTCGAAGCCGCGGCGCGCGCAGGGGTCGGCAAGGGGGCCGCCCGCACTGCCCGCCGCGAGGGATACGTCCCGGGCGTCGTCTACGGCGGCAGCGAGGCGCCGCAGTCGATCAACGTCAAGTACAACGAGCTGTGGAAGCGGCTGAAGGCGGGAAAGTTCCTGTCGACGCTGATCGACCTGAAGATCGACGGCACCTCCAACCGTGTGATCTGCCGCGCCGTCGAGCGCGACGTGGTCAAGGACCAGCCGATCCACGTCGATTTCCTGCGGCTCACCGAGCGCTCGCGCATCAACCTCTTCATCCCGGTGGAGTTCGAGAACCGCGAGGCCTCGCCCGGTCTCAAGCGCGGCGGTGTGCTGACCGTGGTGCGCCAGGAGGTCGAGCTGATGGTGACCGCGGGCGACATCCCCGAGAAGCTCGTGGTGGACCTGACGGGCACCAACATCAACGACACGATCCACATCTCCGACATCGCGCTGCCGGCGGGCGCGCGGCCGACGATC
>JBBQRM010000628.1:0-1648 GCA_038214855.1 Rhodobacterales bacterium
CCAGCCGCCGGGCGCTGGCAGCTCGATCACCTCGACGCCCGCAGGCCGCGGCCGCGGGCGCGCCTGGATCACCAGCCGCCGCACGCCGTCATCGGCCAGCACCGCGGCGCTGTCGGGCAGGCGGCCGCGCGGATCGATCACCACGCGGGCGGGCGAGGCGCCCGGCACCAGCCGCACCGTCAGCCGAGGGTCGTCGGCGAGCGCGGTGCGCACCCCCACGACCACCGCATCGGCGAGCGCGCGGCAGCGGTGCAGGTGGCGCAGCCCCTCGCGGCCCGAGACGTCGCGGGCGTCCCCGGAGACCGTCGCGACCCGTCCGTCGAGCGACTGACCGATCTGGGCAAAGAGAAACGGTGCGGGTCCGCGCGCCTCCGCCAGCGGGACGTAGAGCTCCCAGGCCGCGCGCGCAGCCTCGGATGCTCCGGCAGGGCAGGAGGCGGGCGCACCGCTCCGCAGGTCGAGGAGCGCTGTCCAGACCTCGGCACTCACCTCGGCGCGCTGCATCGTTCCCCGATCCCCCCGGCCGTCTGAGACGTTTTGGTGAACCTAGCTTCTTCCCCGCCGCGGTCAAAGCCCGTCCGGTGCGGCGGCGGCGAGATCGGTGCTGCCGAAGGCCGCGAGGAAGCGGTCCCGGAAGGCCGACATCGGCCAGGCGGCGACCTGGGGGCCGGGCAGGAGCCCGGACGTCCAGCCGAAGCCGTCGAGCCGGGCCACGACCTCCGGCGGGCCGATCACGTGGACCGGCACGTCGCGCCCGACCGGGTCGAGCGAGACGAAGGACGCCGGCTGGTGGTCGCCCAGCACCACGATCAGCGGCCCGGTGCCGGCGCGACGCCCGGCGAAGGCCCCGATCGTGCGCAAGGTGTAGTCGATCGCCTGGCGGTACTGGTCGCGGACGCGGTCGGGGTCGCGCCAGACGACCTCGGGCGGGTCGCCGGCGGTGGCGTAGCGGTCGAAGACCCGCCCGTCGCCGAGCGTCCCCCAGGGCAGGAGCGGCGGGATCGGCGTCCACGGCGCGTGCGAGGAGATGAGCGCGATCTCCGCCATCACCGGGGCGCGGGGTGAGGTGTCGAGCGCCAGTCGCTCGAAGGCGGCGAGGGTGAACTGGTCGGGCATCGTCACCCAGTTGAAGGGCGCGCCCGCATAGCCGAGGTCCGCCGCCGCCAGCACGCTGTCGTAGCCGAAGTATCCCGCCTCCGGCCAGGCGAGCGTGATCGCCGGCATCACCGCCACCGTCCGCCAGCCGGCGCGTGCCGCCAGATGCAGGAGCGTCCGGCGCGGGCTCGCGATCAGCGCCTGGTAGCGCTGCTGGTTGTCGATGGGGAGGCCCGCCAGCACGCTCGCATGCGCGAGCCAGCTCTGGCCGCCGACCATCGGCGCGGTGAGCCAGCCCGAGCGCGCGGCGAGGCCCCGGCTCGCGAGCCGCGTCTCGATCGCGTCGAGCGTCGGGCGGATCGTCTGCGCGTAGAGCGGGGTCTCGAGCGCCGTGCGGCCGTAGGATTCGACGAAGACCACGAAGACGTCGCGCCCCGAGAGCGCCGGCAGGATGTCATCGGGCGGCAGATCCGCGAAGGTATCCTCGGCCGCGGCGGCCTGGAGCCGTTCGAGGTCGCCGCGCGTGGCGAGTGCCGCGCGGCCGTGCGCCGCG
>JBBQRM010000629.1:0-1636 GCA_038214855.1 Rhodobacterales bacterium
AACTGGAACGCCCGCTTTGCGAGATCAATGCCGATGATGCTAACCTCTTTCATGGATGCCTTCTCCTTCTCTGGCGATCAACATCACCAGCTTGGCACATTGCGATGCCGCCGGGAGGGGGCATCCACTCCATCACGACACAAGGCCTTTCCCGCCCTTTGCCGGGGGCTCTTCCCGGTCCGGAGCCGTAAGGCGGAGGGCAAGGGGGGTGCAGATTTACCGAACGTAGCGATCGGGGCGCGCTCGCTCGGGCGGGTGCGAGCAATCGCGCCCGCCGTCACGCCGCAGGCGTGCCTCCGGCACGACGGGCGGACGGGCGCGCCCCGATCTGTCACGGGACAGATCGGGGAAGGGAAGAAAGGGCGTCTCTTGGCTCCCGGCGCAGCCCGGTTCGTGCTGAATCCAGCGGGGTCAGATGACCGCTGCGCCCTGCCGCGAGCGGGATGGGCGGTGTGCAACCATCCTAACGAAACATAAAAACGCCCATCTTTATCCAATATTTTCAATGCCAGCGTGCATGTTGCACGGTGCAGCATCGCCGGGCGAGGCTTTCGCCGGCGCGCCTCAGATCACCCGCAGCACGATCTTGCCGATATGCGCCGAGCTCTCCATCCGGGCGTGCGCGGCGGCCGCGTCCTCGAGCGGGAAGGTCTGGTCCATCACCGGGCGCACGCGGCCGGCGGCGATGAGCGGCCAGACCTCGCGCTCGAGTGCTGCGGCGATGCGGGCCTTGGCCTCCACCGACTGCGGGCGCAGGGTCGAGCCGGTCAGCGTCAGCCGCTTGGTCATCACCTGCGCGAAGTTCAGCTCCGCCTTGGGGCCGCCGAGAAAGGCGATCATCACCAGCCGCCCGTCGAGCGCGAGCGCCTTCACGTCGCGCGGGATGTAGTCGCCGCCGACCATGTCGAGGATCAGGTCGACGCCCTTCTTGCCGGTCGCCTCGCGCACCGCCTCGACGAAATCCTCCTCGCGGTAGTTGATTGCCCGCTCCGCTCCGAGTTCGCGGCAGGCGGCGCATTTCGCCTCCGAGCCCGCGGTGGCAAACACCCGCGCGCCGCGCGCCGCGGCGAGCTGGATCGCGGTCGTCCCGATCCCCGACGAGCCGCCGTGGACCAGGAAGGTCTCGCCGGCCGCGAGTCGCCCGCGCTCGAAGACGTTGCTCCAGACGGTGAAGAAGGTCTCGCACAGCGCCGCCGCCTCGACCATCCCCAGATCGCCCGGGATCGGCAGCGCCTGGTCCTGATGCGTCAGCGCGTATTCCGCGTAGCCGCCGCCGGGCAGCAGCGCGCAGACCCGGTCGCCCACCGCCCATTTCGACCCGCTAGGGCCGACTGCGGCCACCTCGCCCGCGGCCTCGAGCCCCGGCAGGTCCGAGGCGCCCGGCGGCGGGTCGTAGGCGCCGGCGCGCTGGAGCGCGTCGGGCCGGTTCACCCCGGCGGCATGGACCCGGATCAGCACCTCGCCGGCCTGCGGCTCCGGCACCGGACGGCGCGTCAGGCGCAGCACCTCGGGTCCGCCGGGCTCGGAGATCTCGACCGCGCGCATCTCGGAAGGAAGACTCATGCCGCGCGCCTCCGCTGGTGCGCATAATCCCAGTAGAGCGCCCGCGCGCGCGCAGCGATCCGCCCCAAGCCGA
>JBBQRM010000630.1:0-1635 GCA_038214855.1 Rhodobacterales bacterium
CCAATGACGCGCGGCGCGCATCGTCGGCGACCTCGCCGCCGACCGCCGGCGCGAAGACCTGCGCCTCGTCGACCACCACCAGCGCCGGATACCTATGGTCGCGCGGCGCATCGAACAGCGCGCCGAGGAAGGCTGCCGCCGCCCGCATCTGCTGCTCGACGTCGAGACCCTCGAGATCAAGGACGCAGGAGACGCGATGTTGCCGGATGCGCCCGGCAATGCGGGTCAGTTCGCCCTCCGGCCGATCGCCTTCCACCACGACATGCCCGTATCTGTCGGCCAGCGTGACGAAATCGCCCTCTGGGTCGATCACGCATTGCTGCACCCATGGCGCGCTCTGCTCGAGCAGCCGGCGCAGCAGATGCGACTTTCCAGACCCCGAATTGCCCTGCACCAGAAGGCGCGTCGCGAGCAATTCCTCAAGGTCGAGCAGGGCGTTGTTCCCCCCCTGCGCAGCACCCATGTCGATCGAAACCTGCATGCGGGTTGGTTAGCGCGATTCGGTGGGGCAGGGGACTCGGCGTGGGCTGGGGATAAGGGGTTATGATCGCGGCTGGCCCCTTGAACGTCCCCTCATCCGTCTCGGCCTTCGGCCTCGCCACCTTCTCCCCCAAGGGGAGAAGGGCAAGAGGTGCACAACCCCATCCAATGAGGGACTGCCGCCCCTCTCAGCTTGAGGGAGAGGGTGGCTGCGAAGCAGCCGGGTGAGGGGATATCAGAACCGCATAGTTACCGCGGCGCTCCGGCAACCCGGACGTCGTCGATCCCCATCGTCGCCAGCACCGTCGCGACGATGCCGGCCCGGTCCAGTCCAGCAGCCGCATACATGTCGCCCACTGCCGCCTGTTCGATGAAGGCATCGGGCATCATCAGCGGCCGGAATTTCACCTTGCCGTCGAGCAGGCCATGCGTTGCGAGGAACGTCGCGACATGGCTGCCGAAGCCGCCGATACCGCCTTCTTCGACCGTGATCAGCACCTCGTGTTCGCGGGCCAGCCGGGCAATCAGGTCCTCGTCGAGCGGCTTCATGAAGCGTGCGTCGGCAATCGTGGGGTTCAGCCCGAAGGCCTGCAGTTTCTCGCCCGCCGCGATCACTTCGCCGAGCCGCGTGCCGAAGCTGAGGATGGCGACCGATTTGCCCTCGCGCAGCACCCGGCCCTTGCCGATCGGCAGCACCGAGCCGCGCTCCGGCATCTCGACACCAAGCCCGTCGCCGCGCGGATAGCGGAAGGCGATCGGGCCGTCGTCGTAGGCGGCGGCGGTGGCCACCATGTGCTTGAGTTCGGCCTCGTCACCGGCGGCCATCAGGACCATGCCGGGAATCGCCCCGAGATAGCCGTTGTCGTAGTTGCCCGCATGCGTCGGCCCGTCGGCGCCGACATAGCCGGCTCGATCGATGGCGAAGCGCACCGGCAGGCCCTGCACCGCCACGTCATGGATCACCTGATCGTAGGCGCGCTGCAGGAAGGTCGAATAGATGGCGACGAACGGCTTCATCCCTTCGGTCGCCATGCCGGCGGCGAAGGTCACCGCGTGCTGCTCGGCGATGCCCACATCGAAGATGCGGTTTGGGAATAGGTCCTCGAACTTGTCGAGCCCCGTGCCGCTCGGCATCGCAGCCGTGATGGCGACGAC
>JBBQRM010000631.1:0-1615 GCA_038214855.1 Rhodobacterales bacterium
TCGAACACCTCCGCGATGCGCCCCTCGGCGATCACCACGCCGCCCGCGACCACCCGGTCGCCCTCGGGGTCGATCAGCCGGGCATTGGTCAGGGTCAGCACGGCGCCGCGTCGTTGCGGGCGCGCAGGCCGCGGGCCAGCAGGTCCATCGCCGCCATGCGCACGGCGACGCCCATCTCGACCTGCTCCTGGATGACGCTGACGTTGATGTCGTCGGCGATCAGCCCGTCGATCTCCACCCCGCGGTTCATCGGCCCCGGATGCATGACAATGGCATCAGGCTTCGCGCAGGCGAGCTTCTCCGCGTCGAGGCCGAAGCGGTAGAAATATTCGCGCGCCGACGGGACGAACCCCCCCGCCATCCGCTCGCGCTGCAGGCGGAGCATCATCACCACGTCCGCACCTTCGAGCCCCTTCCGCATGTCCTGATGCACCTCGACGCCGAAGCTCTCGACGAAGGGCGGCATCAGCGTCGGCGGCCCGATCAGCCGGATGCGGTTCTCCATGCGCCCCAGCAGCAGGATGTTCGACCGCGCCACGCGGCTGTGCGCGATGTCGCCGCAGATCGCGACCGTGAGGCGCGACAGCCGCCCCTTGCGCCGGCGGATGGTCAGCGCGTCGAGCAGCGCCTGGGTCGGGTGCTCGTGGCGACCGTCTCCGGCGTTGAGCACGGCGCAGTTGACCTTGGAGGCGAGCAGGTTCACCGCGCCGGACTGCGGGTGGCGCACCACCAGCAGGTCCGGGTGCATGGCGTTCAGCGTCATCGCCGTGTCGATCAGCGTCTCGCCCTTCTTGATCGACGAGGCCGCCATCCCGAGGTTCATCACCACCGCCCCGAGCCGCTTGCCCGCGAGCTCGAAACTCGCCTGGGTGCGGGTGGAGGCCTCGAAGAACATGTTGATCTGGGTGAGGCCGGCGAGCGCCGAGGCGCGCTTGTCGGCACCCCGGTTCAGCGTCACGTAGGTCTCCGCCAGATCGAGCACCGCCTCGATGTCGGCGCGGTCGAGCCCCTCGATCCCCAGGAGATGCCGATGCGCGAACAAGGTCCCTCCGTCGGTGACGGCGCATCTATAGCAGGCCCCGGCCGCGCGACAAGGCTTGCCCCCGCTGCGCGGTCCGGCCAGTCTCGGGCGATGGACCTGCCGCTTCCCGATCTGCTCTACGACTGCCGGCCGGCGCCGAACCCGCGCCGGGTGCGGATATTCCTCGCCGAGAAGGGCGTGGACCTGCCGGTCGAGCAGGTCGACATCATGGCGGGCGCGCAGTTCGGGGATCATGCGGCGCGGGTGGGGGCGCATCACGTCCCGGCCCTCAGGCTCGCGGACGGGCGGCACCTGACCGAGACGGTGGCGATCTGCCGCTACCTCGAGGCGCTGCGGCCGGAGCCGAACCTGATGGGCCTCGATGCGCTCGAGGCGGCCGAGATCGAGATGTGGCAGCGGCGGGTCGAGTTCGAGCTCTTCGCTCCCATCGCCGCGGTGCTGCGCCACGGCAACCCGAAGATGGCGGTGATGGAGGACCAGTGCCCGGAATGGGCGGCGGCGAACCGGCCGCGGGTGCTCGCGGCTCTGCGTCGGCTCGACGCGCGGCTGGGGCAGGCGGCCTTCGTGGCGGGG
>JBBQRM010000632.1:0-1615 GCA_038214855.1 Rhodobacterales bacterium
CAGCGTCCGCCCGCCGATGGTCAGCGTCGAGGCGGCGCCGGCATTGTAGCGATACTCGAACGCGACGTCGGCGCCAGCGCCCCAGTCGAAGTTCGCCTCGTTGAAGCTCGCGGCGTTCCAGCTCGTCTGCGTTCCGAGACCGGTCTCCCAGGTGGCGCGGCGACCGCTGTCGCCGCCGCGGATCTCGGCGCCGTAGACGCCCGGCTGCGTCTCGTTGATGCTCGCGAAGCTGTCGCCCGCCCCCGTGCCGGTCACGTCCAGAACCGCCGCTTGCGCGCTCGCCGCCAGCGCCATCGCGCCCGCCACGATCGTACCCGCGAACGCCTTTGTGAATTTCCTCATCGTCCCTACTCCCAAACCGGGCCCGCGCGCACAGCTGCGGTGCGTATCCCCACACAAGGAACTTCGCGCCTCGTCGATGCCCCTTCCTCCGGGACTGGAGCGTCACGGCAATCCGGCATTAAATCAACGGATATTTTGTAATTATCTCAATTGTCTTTCGGTTAACCTTAACACTGCTAACCGATGTTACCGGCCTTTGCCTCCCCCCGCTCCCCGCCGGTGTCGGTCGCAGCGGCCGCGGACGCAGCCGCCCGCACCGGAGGCTCCGCCAGCCGCCGGACCTGCTCGCCCGGCGCGGGGTGACAGGCCGCCGCCGTCGCAAAGGCCACGGCTTCGCCGCTCGCCACCTCGAACCGCGTTTCGTCCTCGCCGGTACGGATGCGGCCGATGTCGCGGCGCCGCAGCCGCCCGATCCGGCAGATCATCGGCAGAATATGCCCGATCGTGGCACCGTTGCGGCTGCCGCGGTTGAGGGCGAACCACACGAAATCTGGCGCCCGGCCGGAGGCGTCGAGACCCTTAAGCGCGCGCGGCACCGGCAGCTTGGAAGTCAAGGAACGCCAGAGGGCCACCGCCAGCCGCTCGGCCCCGTGCACCTCGAGCATCAGCGCCGCGATCTGGCGCTCCGTCTCGGTCGGAGGCAGCTTCAGCAGCGCATCGCTGCGGACCCGTGCCTGGTCGCGGCGCACGATATCGGCTGGCCAGGGCGGCGGCACCCAGCGCATGGTCACCCCGCTCGCCGCGATCAGCCGCTCGGCCCGGCGCCGCTCGCGGTGCGGCACCACCAGCACCGAGAGCCCATGGCGCCCGGCCCGTCCGGTACGGCCCGACCGGTGCAGGAGCGTCGCCTTGTTCTGGGGCATGTCCGCGTGGATCACCAGGCTGCATTGCGTCAGATCGAGACCGCGCGCCGCGACGTCGGTGGCGACGCAGACGCGCTTGCGTCCCTCGCGCATCGACGTGATCGCTTCGGTGCGCTCCTGCTGGTCCATCGCCCCCGACAGCGCCGTCACCTCGAACCCCGCCTCGGCCAGCTGCACGGCGAGCACGCCCACCCCCTCGCGCCGGTTGCAGAAGACCATCGCGGCCGCTGCGTCGTGATAGCGCAAGGTGTTGACGATCGTGGCCTCGACATCGACCGGGGCGACCTGCATGGCGCGAAAGCCGATCTGCGTGTGACCCTCCGGCGGACAGAGGTCGAGGCGCTGTGCCTGCTTCTGGTACCGCTGCGCCAGCCGCTCGATCTGCGGCGTGACGGTGGCGGTGAACATCA
>JBBQRM010000633.1:0-1614 GCA_038214855.1 Rhodobacterales bacterium
GTTGAGCATCGTGCGGATCGGCTTGATCGCGAGACCCGAGGCGCGGGCCGCCTCCATCTCGACCAGGAAGACCGACAGCCCGTCGCTGCGGCGGGCTACGGCCTCGCGCGGGGCGGTGCGGGCGAGCAGGATCATCAGGTCGGAGTGCTCGGCGCGCGAGATCCAGACCTTCTGGCCGTTCACCACCCAGCCGTCGCCGCGGCGCACGGCGGTGGTGGAGATCGCGGTGGTATCGGTGCCGGCGCCGGGCTCGGTGACGGCGAAGGCCTGAAGCCGGACCTCGCCGGAGGCGATCCGCGGCAGCCAGCGCGCCTTCTGCGCGTCGCTGCCGTGGCGCAGGAGCGTGCCCATCGTGTACATCTGCGCATGGATCGCGGCGGCGTTGCCGCCGGAGGCATGGACCTCCTCGAGGATGTTCGCGGCGACCGTGAGGCTCTGGCCGCTGCCGCCGTACTCCTCGGGGATCAGCGCCGCGAGCAGGCCCGCCTCGGTCATCGCCGCGACGAACTCCGCCGGATAGCTGCGCTCGCGGTCGATGCGCCGCCAGTAGCCGCCGTCGAAGCGCGCGCACAGCGCCGCGACCGTCGCGCGGATCGCGCGGATGTCCTGTGCCTCGTCCGTCTCCACCGCCCGGTCCATCGCCGCCTCCCGTCGCGCCGTTCCTAGCACCGGCCCGCGGCCGCCCGCAATCGCCCGCCGCGCTCGGGCCCGCGCGGGCAGGACGTTTAACAAGTCGTAAAAATGCGGGATTTTGCCGAACGAAATCAATGCCACCTGCCGTGTCGCACGGTGCGACACGGCCTGTCGCACACCCTCGCCGGAGCGCCGTCCCGTCTTGCCATCCCCCGGTGCCTCGGCCAGAACCCCGCCGGGGAGGCGAGACATGCGAGCAGCGGTTCTGACCGGACCAGGGCGGGTGCGGATCGAGGAGGTGGCCCGGCCGGAGCCGGGACCGGGCGAGGTGCGGGTGCGGCTCGCGGGCTGCGGCGTCTGCGCCTCGAACCTCGAGCCCTGGGCGGGGCCCGACTGGATGCGCTTCCCCACCGAGCCCGGCGCGCTCGGTCACGAGGGCTGGGGCGTCGTCGAGGCGCTGGGCGAGGGCGTGGACGGGATCGCAATCGGCACGCCGGTGGCGAGCCTCGGCCAGCATGCCTATGCCGAGTACGACACGGCCCCGGCCGCCTCGGTGGTCACGCTGCCCCCGGCCCTTGCCGGCGTGCCGTTTCCCGGAGAGCCGCTCGGCTGCGCGATGAACATCTTCGCCCGGAGCGACATCGAAGCCGGTCAGACGGTCGCGGTCGTCGGTGCGGGCTTTCTCGGAGCGCTCCTGGTCCAGCTCGCGTCCCGCGCCGGCGCGCGGGTGATCGCGGTGTCGTGGCGGAGCTTCGCGCGCGATCTCGCGCGGCGGATGGGGGCTGCGGAGGCGCTCGACATCGCCGATCCGGGGGCGGTGATCGAGCGGGTGCGGGCGCTGACCGGCGGCGGGCTGTGCGCGCGGGTGATCGAGGCGACGGGCAAGCCCGCGCCGCTCGATCTCGCGGGCGAGCTGACCGGTGAACGGGGGCGGCTCGTCATCGCGGGCTACCACCAGGACGGGCCGCGGCAGGTGAACAT
>JBBQRM010000634.1:0-1609 GCA_038214855.1 Rhodobacterales bacterium
CCGCATTCGTCCCTTGGCGGGCGGACGCCCGATCAGGCATATACCAACTTGGCGACGCCAATCCCGGCGGCAGCCTGAAACGAGCGGCCGATCCACTTAAGAACACCCCGGACGGTGTCCAAACAAACCGAGCCACCTCAGCCTTCGAGACGCCGCCTGACACCGGCGTTTGGCCCGAGGTGGGCAGCAGGGCGATGCTCAGACTGGTTGAGGGGGGACACGGCTACGCCTGCGGCTGGTGCACAATCCAAGAGGGCCGGTACAGGTACATGGCGGTGGGCGCCGGCTCCGTGATGGTGCGGGGCGTCATCAGTGAGTACCTCGCCAACAAGGTCATTTGGGGCCTGTGATGCTGCCATGATCCAGTCCGCGAGAGCCGCAGTGGGAGAAAGCCCATAAGTCTTAATCGGTTGGGCGGGACAGTGCCCGGACGAGAATACTGTATCTATGCTGTACTCGGAAGGAAAAAGGACCTAGCGGGCGAGCGCTAAGTCCTTGAAATCTTTGGCTCCGGCGGTAGGGGCCGAAGCGCTCCAGCGATATCAAGGACTTGCAGGGCGACTCTGCCCGATGTGATCCCTCTTGTGGCATGGAAAGAGTCGCACGGCAACCGGCCTATCCCCGAAAGACGAAACGGATGCGCGGTTAGCTTCTGGCGACAGTGACGCTCGCAGAATCCGGCGCGAGCTGTCTGCGCGGGCTGGCAAAGTAGATGTGACGCTTGCCTCCCTTGAGCGGTCGCTCCGCCTCGATGGCGAACCGTTCCGTCAGAAGCGCCCGGAAGGTCTCCGGCTCGTAGTCCGGGTACTGATCCTCCCGGTTCGCGAGAAGGACCCTGACCATCTCGTCGTCGCGCCCGACGAATTCGATGACCACCGAGGTTCCGAGGTCCGCGAGCCAGCCGATGAACTGCTTGAGCGGGATGTTCGCGGTGATCACGACATGGTGGACCAGGGCGAGGCAGAGCGCAAGGTCCGGCCGGCCGCGTTCGGCGAGACCCTTGCGCTCGACGCCGAGCCAGCCCTGGTTCGGCGAGGCGTCTGCGAGATCGACGACGAGCGGCAGGATCGGACACGTTCCCTCCGCGTCGCGCTCGCGACAATAGAGCCCTTCGATCGCCGCCGGATCGCCGTCCATCGCCACGACCTGGTCGGCATGCGGCGCGACGATGCGGGAGAACGTGCCGGTGTTGCAACCGATGTCCCAGGCCCGGTGCCAGCGCCGCGTACCGGCCGCTTCTCGGACGAAGGCCGCCTTGGCCTCGAATTCGACGGAATCGTAGGAATGCGTGCTGTCGTAGTCGCCCCATTCCGTCCGCGTCTTCGGCGGCACCAGCTTCGCGACGAGAGCCGAGAGCTTCTTGACGTTGTTGACGATCAACACCTTGCCAAAGCCCGCGTCGGCCAGCTTGCCGCGCACATCCTGCCCGCCGCCGGCGTACCGGCGCTGCAGGGCGTTCTGGGCGACGACATGCAGAAGAACGCCGGGTCGCAGCAGATCTCGCGATGAGATCAATCGGCGCATCTGCTCGGCCGGGATCCCGTCGATGCGTCCGCGCAGCCACGGCCGGAAAGAGGTCCTGCGGTAGGCCTCCAGCATCAACGGATAG
>JBBQRM010000635.1:0-1608 GCA_038214855.1 Rhodobacterales bacterium
CAGGTCGAGGTTTGGCCCGTTGAGGACGAGGATGCGCGCGCTCACGTCCCGCGCTCGACCAGGAAGACGTGCAGCGCCACCGGCCCGTGCGCTCCGAGCTGGAGCACCTGGCCGATGTCGGCCGAGCGCGAGGGGCCGGTCACGAGGTTGAGCGTCCGCGGGTCGAGGCCGCGCTCGCGCCAGCGCGTCCAGAAATCCTCGAACCCGCCGCAGATGTTCTCCTCGCGCAGCAACGCGAAATGCGTCTCGCCCAGAAACGTCAGCGTCACCGGATTGTCCGGCCCCGAGGCGAAGGCGAGCGTCCCGATCTCCGCGAGCCCGAACTCGGCGCGGCTCAGCGTCGCCGGCTCCTCCATCCGCCCCTTGCCCTGCGTCGCGGTCAGCGTCCCCCAGTCCAGCCCTGCAAAGGCCGGATCGGACCCGAGCCTGATCGCGGCTGGCAGGTTGCGCCGGCGCAATTCGTGCGACAGCGCGCGGGGCAGCTCCTCGATCCGCGACAGCCGCGCGAGCGTGGCCGAAGCCGCCTCGGCCTTGGCGATGAACTGGTTGACCCGCGCCGCACCCTGGCTGCGCGCCTGCCGCGGCACCGGCGTTTCGCGCGCGGCCTCCGCCCAGGCGGCGATGCCCGCCGCACGGTCCGAACCCGCCGTGCCTTGCCCCTCGGTCGCCGTACGCACCCGGCCCATGATCCGGTCGCGCGCGCTCACCGGCCTTCCCGCGCCTGCCACTGGTCCATGAAGGTCCGCCCCTGCGGCGCCGGGAAGTCGCGCGTCGCCGTCCAGCCGCCCGCCAGCGGCAGCGAGCTGAGCCGCCCGCGCCGCCCGCCCATCAGCCGCAGCGCCGCCATCCCCAGCCGCGTGCCCAGCCGGTAGACCCGGGGCCGCCGCGCCGCCCAGGCCCACATCCCCAGGCCCCGGCGCACCGCGCCCGGCGTCAGGCGCTTCTCGAACTCGCGCTCGCGCCAGTGCCGCATCATCTTCGGCAGCGGGATGCGCATCGGGCACACCTCCTCGCAGCGCCCGCAGAAGGTCGAGGCGTTCGGCAACTGCCCCCCCTCCTCCACCCCGATCAGGCTCGGCGTCAGCACAGCACCCATCGGCCCGGGATAGACCCAGCCATAGGCATGGCCGCCGACCGCCTGGTAGACCGGGCAGTGGTTCATGCAGGCCCCGCAGCGGATGCAGCGCAGCATGTCCTGGAACTCGGTCCCGAGCATGTTGGTCCGACCGTTGTCGAGCATGACCACATGGTACTCCTCGGGCCCGTCCGGGTCCTCGGCCCTGCGCGGACCCTTGGAGAAGGTGGTGTAGACCGACATCTCCTGCCCCGTGGCGCTGCGCGCCAGCACCCGAAGGATCGTCGAGGCGTCCTCGAGCGTGGGGACGATCTTCTCGAGGCTCGCCATCACGATATGCACCCGCGGCAGCGACTGGCTCAGATCGCCGTTGCCCTCGTTGGTGACGATCACCGACTGGCCGGTTTCGGCGATCAGCATGTTCGCGCCGGTGATCCCCACCTCGGCCTCGAAATACTTCTCCCGGAGCACGCCGCGCGCCTCGGCGAGCAGCGTCGCGAGGTCGCTGAGATCCCGGTCGGCGGGCAGATGCG
>JBBQRM010000636.1:0-1602 GCA_038214855.1 Rhodobacterales bacterium
GACGCGGCGCTGGCGCAGTCGCATGCGCTGCTGGCGGCGGGGGCGGACCTGCTCGATATCGGCGGCGAGTCGACGCGGCCCGGCGCGAAACCGGTCGGCGAGGCCGAGGAGATCGACCGCGTGGTGCCGGTGATCCAGGGCCTGCGTGCGGGTGGCGTCGATGCCCCGATCTCGATCGACACGCGCAAGACGGCGGTGGCGCGGGCCGCCTTCGCGGCGGGGGCGAATTTTCTCAACGACGTCTCGGCGACGGGCGAGGATCGCGATACCCTGCCGCTCGCGGCTTCGGTGCCGCATCCGGTGTGCCTGATGCACGCCGGCGGCTCGCCCGACACGATGCAGGACGCGCCGGTCTATGACGACGTGCTGCTCGACGTCTACGCGCATCTCGAGGCGCGCGTCGCCGCGGCCGAGGCGGCGGGGGTGGCGCGGGCGCGCATCCTGGTCGACCCGGGGTTCGGCTTCGGCAAGACGCTCGCGCATAACCTCGCACTCGTGCGCGGCCTCGCGCTCTTTCACGGGCTCGGTTGCGCGCTCCTGGTCGGGGCCTCGCGCAAGGGCTTCATCGGCCGGATCAGCGGCGCGAGCCTCGCCGCCGACCGCGCGCCCGGCTCGATCGCCGTCGGGCTCGAGGCTTTGCGCCAGGGGGCGCACGTGCTACGCGTGCACGATGTCGCCGAGACGCGGCAGGCGGTGCGGCTGTGGCGGGCGATGAGCGGTCCGCCCTCGGACTGGGAGTGAGGCATGGCGCGCAGGCTCTTCGGCACCGATGGCGTGCGCGGCCGGGCGAACGAGGGCGTCATGACCGCCGAGACGGCGCTGCGCCTCGGCCAGGCCGCCGGCCGGCGCTTCATCCGCGGTGAGCACGCGCATCGGGTGGTGATCGGCAAGGACACGCGGCGCTCGGGCTACATGATCGAGAACGCCCTGACCGCGGGCTTCACCTCGGTCGGCATGAACGTGTTCCTGGTGGGGCCGGTGCCGACGCCGGCCGTGGGCTTTCTCGCCCGCTCGATGCGCGCCGATCTCGGCGTGATGATCTCGGCCTCGCACAATCCCTATCAGGACAACGGCATCAAGTTCTTCGGACCTGACGGGTTCAAGCTCTCGGACGCGGTCGAGGAGGAGATCGAGGCGGCGCTGGACCGCCCTCCGGTGCTGGCGGAAGCCGCGGCGATCGGGCGGGCGACCCGCATCGAGGACGGGCGCGGGCGCTACATCGAGTTCGCCAAGACCACCTTCCCGCGGGGCCTGCGGCTCTCGGGGCTCAAGGTCGTGGTCGATTGCGCCAATGGTGCTGCCTACCGGACCGCGCCCGAGGTTCTGTGGGAGCTCGGCGCCGAGGTGGTGCCGGTCGCGGTCGAGCCGGACGGGACCAACATCAACCGCGGCTGCGGCTCGACCGACACGGGCGCGGCGGCGG
The DNA here is from genome assembly GCA_038214855.1 of Rhodobacterales bacterium. Lineage (GTDB taxonomy): Bacteria > Pseudomonadota > Alphaproteobacteria > Rhodobacterales > Rhodobacteraceae > Amaricoccus. The sequence goes on from JBBQRM010000636.1 coordinate 1,424, forward strand.
CGGCGGTGCGCGCGCACGGCGCCGATCTCGGCATCAGCCTCGACGGCGATGCCGACCGGGTGATGATCCTCGACGAGACCGGCCGCGTCGCCGACGGCGATCAGATCATGGCGCTGATCGCCGGGCGCTGGGCCGAGGCGGGGCGGCTGGCGAAGGACACGCTGGTGGCGACCGTGATG
>JBBQRM010000637.1:0-1601 GCA_038214855.1 Rhodobacterales bacterium
TTCCGGAAGACGTCGTCTTCAAGACCAAGCCGATGATCGCTCTCGACCAGATCATCGCCGCCTGCGATGCGGGCTTGCCGCGGGGCGTCGTCTTGATGGATGCCGGATATGGCGCCGACACGAAGCTGCGTTCGGGCGTCACCGCGCTCGGGCTGACCTACGCGGCCGGGATCCTGCCGCATACGTCGATGTGGACGCGGGACAATCCACCGCCGTCGCCGGGGGTCTGGTCCGGCCGCGGTCGCCCGCCGAAGCTGATCCGCCGCGATCGCGAGCACCAGCCCGTTTCGGCCAAGGCGCTGGCGCTCGACCTGCCCGGCGATGCCTGGACAGAGATCACGTGGCAGCAGGGCTGCGGCGAGCCGCTCGCGTCACGCTTCGCCCGTGTGCGCGTGCGTCCGGCGCACCGCGACTACAATCTCAGCGAACCCCGCCCCGAGGAATGGCTCTTGATCGAATGGCCCGCCGGTGAGGACGAGCCGAGCAAACACTGGCTGTCGATCTTCCTCGAGAGCATTGCTTTCGATCGGATGGTGCAGCTCACCAAATGCGGTGGCGGATCGAGCGTGACTATCTCGAACTCAAGCAGGAGCTTGGGCTCGGGCACTACGAGGGCCGCGGCTGGCGGGGCTTCCACCACCACGCAACGCTCTGCATCGCGGCATACGGGTTCCTGATCGCCGAACGGGCGAGGATTCCCCCCTCAGGACCTGCCGCAACCAAATGCGCGACGCCTGACCTTCCCAAAGGTCCTCGACCCCGCCGCTCCGACCCGAGCGACACGTGCCGAACTCGATCGCAACCGTCCGAAGACGCCTCACAATCTCACTCGCACGAGGACCCAAGCGATGTCCCTGCCGTGCAACCAAACATCCAGAAATCCGAAGACCGCGCGCTTTACGACGCAGTAAGATTAGTGCACCTCCATTGCCGCCTTGGGTGCGGGATCGAGATGGGCCGGCGCGATCTGGCGCACGATCATCCGCCGGACGCGAGGCGGTTCGGGACCGCTGTGCAGCGCCCTGAGCCTGTCGCCGATGGCCGCGTCGGCCTGGGTGGCGCGCCGGTTGTGGCGGATGTAGTCGAGCCAGGTCGGCGTCTGATAGCTCTCGGCCCAGAGCGTCGGCGTCTCCAGGTCGCGCAGCAGGTGCCAGTGCCGGGCCCCGTCGCGGCGGCGCATCCGGCGACGGGCGGCCATGACCTCGAGAAAGGCGGCGGTGTCGGCCTCCCTTATCAGGTATTCGATGGTGATCGTGACCGGCCCGCTGCGGGGCTGGACGTCGAAGGCGACATGCGGCTCTTTCCAGCGGTTGAGCGGATCGAGGTTGAGCTCCGCCCGGTCGGGGAGCGGCAGGAACAGGCCGATGGCGCTGCCCGCCAGCATTGCCGCGGCGGCCGCGACCAGTGCCGTCTCCGCGCTCGCGGTCTCGGCGACGTAGCCCCAGAGCCAGCTGCCGAGCGCCATGCCTCCGAAGACCGCAGTCTGGTAGAGCGCGAGCGCCCGGCCGACCACCCAGCGCGGGGTCGAGAGCTGCACCGTCACGTTGAATAGCGAGAGCGTGAGCACCCAGCACGCCCCGCCGATCATCAGCGCCGCACCC
>JBBQRM010000638.1:0-1582 GCA_038214855.1 Rhodobacterales bacterium
GAGGTTCTGTCTAACGCCGCGTCGAGCGCGATCATGGTCGCCGAAGCCGCCGACGAGCTTAGCGCCACCGCCGAGGAGGCCTCGGCGTCGGTCGAAGAGATGACTGCGGGCATGCGCCAGAACGCGGACAATGCCGCACAGACGGAGAAGCTCTCGAGGCAGGCGGCGGAGGATGCCGTGCGCAGCGGCAAGGTGGTCGGCGACGCGGTACGGGCGATGGAGAAAATCGCCGGAAAGATCGCGATCATCCAGGAGATCGCCCGGCAGACCGACCTGCTCGCGCTCAACGCCGCCGTCGAGGCCGCGCGCGCGGGTGAGCACGGCCGCGGCTTTGCGGTGGTCGCCTCCGAGGTCCGCAAGCTCGCCGAGCGCAGCCAGGAGGCGGCGGGCGAGATAAGCACGCTGTCGGTCCAGACGGTGTCGGTCTCCGGCGAGGCGAGCCGGATGCTCGAGACGCTGGTGCCGGCAATCCAGCGCACCGCCGTTCTCGTGGAGGAGATCAGCGCCTCGACGCGCGAGTTCGACCGTGCGATCCAGCAGAACTCTACGGCGGCGGAGGGGACGGCGGCGACGAGCCAGACGCTCGCGTCGCAGAGCCGCGAACTGAGCGACGTGATGTCCTACTTCCGCCTCGATGCGGACGAGCCGGCGCCGCAGAAAGCCGCATCCAGCGTCGCGATGTTCGAGCAGGATCTGAAGCACGAACATCGAGCCGCGTCGCGCGCGGCCGGGCGGTGGCGCCGCGCCGGCTGAGGAGGATCAGCGCGCCGCGCGCACAAGGCCCACGATCTCCTGGGTGCGGGCGAGGATGGGCTCGGCGATCTCCGCGGCCCTGTCTGCTCCCGCGGCGAGGATGCTGTCGATCTCGGCCGGATCGGCCATCAGCTCGGCCATCCGCGAGCTGATCGGCGCGAGATGGGCGACGGCGAGATCGGCGAGCGCGGGCTTGAACTCGGCGAAGTTCCGGCCCGCGAAGCCTCGCGTCACCGCCTCGGGCGTCTCGCCGGCGAGGGCCGCGAAAATGTTGACGAGGTTGCGCGCCTCGGGGCGCGCGGCGAGGCCGGCGTAGCTCTCGGGCAGCGGCTCGGGATCGGTGCGGGCCCGGCGGATCTTCTGCGCAATTGTGTCGGCATCGTCGGTGAGGTTGATGCGGCTCATGTCGGAGGGGTCCGACTTCGACATCTTCTTGCTGCCGTCGCGCAGGCTCATCACGCGCGTGGCCGCGCCCTCGATCACCGGCTCGGGCAGGGGGAAGAAGTCCACACCGTAGTCGTGGTTGAACTTGGCGGCGATGTCGCGGGTGAGCTCGACGTGCTGCTTCTGGTCCTCGCCGACGGGAACCCGGGTCGCGTGATAGACGAGGATGTCGGCGGCCATCAGGGCGGGATAGGCAAACAGACCCAGCGACGCGTTCTGCATGTTCTTGCCCGCCTTGTCCTTCCATTGGGTCATGCGCTGCATCCATCCCATGCGCGCCACGGTGTTGAAAATCCAGGCCAGTTGCGCGTGCTCGGGCACCTGGCTCTGGTTGATCAGCACCGACGTCTCGGGGTCGATTCCGCTGGCGATGAAGCCGGCGCAC
>JBBQRM010000639.1:0-1568 GCA_038214855.1 Rhodobacterales bacterium
TCGGCGTCGCGGGTGTCGCGAGCGACATGGGTGTTGGGCCAGGATCGAAGATCGCAGAGCCGCCGAGCCCGCAACTGCCCAGCAGCGCGGCGAGCAGGCCGATGAGAAGGGCAGCGAGGCCGTGGGCACGAGTGCGCGGCATGGGTTCCTCCTGCGGCGAGGCGGAATTTGCGCTGCTGAGCGGTTGCGCTACCGTATTGGTTTGGCGCTACGATCCGCTGCAAACCGGTGCGGCATCTGTCTGGGTGCGTGCCGTTGGCGACCGGGCGGGTCGGTGCCCCGCCCCTACCACGCTCAGGTGTTTACCTACCCCGCAGGACCTCCCAACCCGATGTGGTGACCTGCGCTACACCGCGTCGTGGACGACGGCGCCGTGCTCCATTTGGGACTCGTAGATCTCGCGGTAGAGCGGGCTGGCGGCGAGGAGTTCGTCGTGGGTGCCGCTGGCGGCGAGGCGACCTTCGGCAAGGATCAGGATCCGGTCGGCGGCGAGGACGGTGCTGATCCGCTGGGCGACGATCAGGCGGGTCTGGTCGCGCGTGTGGTCGGCGAGCGCCGCCTGGATCCGCGCTTCGGTCGCGACATCGACCGCGCTGGTGGAGTCGTCCAGCAGCAGGACGGCGGGGCGCGGCAGGACGGCGCGGGCGATCGCGAGGCGCTGCTTCTGCCCGCCGGAGAGGTTGACGCCGCGCTGGCCGATCGGGGCGTCGTACTGCTCAGGGAGGCGGGCGATGAATTCGTGTGCCTGGGCGATCTCGGCGGTCGTCTGCACGGTCGGCGCGTCGGCGTCGGGCTGACCGTAGCGGATATTGTCGCGCAGGGTGCCGCTGAAGAGGACCGCCTCTTGCAGGGCGATCCCGACCGTCTCGCGCAGGGTCGCCTCGTCGAGGTCGCGGATATCGACGCCATCGATCGTGATCCGCCCGCTGGTGACATCGTAGAAGCGCGGGATCAGGTTCAGCAGGGTGGATTTGCCCGCGCCGGTCGCACCGAGGATCGCGATCGTCTCCCCCGGCTCGGCGACGAACGACACGTCGCGCAGGGCCGGGTCGGGGCTATGGCCGTAGCCGAAGGTGACGTTTTCGAAGGCGACCCGCCCGCGCGGCGCGGGGAGGGCGACCGGTGTGGCGGCGGGCACAATGTCGGGGACGCCGCGCAGGACTTCGTTGATCCGCTCGGCGGAGGCTTCGGCGCGGGAGGGGCGCGAGGTAAGCATACTGACGGACATCAGCGCCTGCCCGAGATAGTTGATGAAGGCGATCAGTTGCCCGGTCTGGAGACCGCCCGCCAGCACCTGCCGCCCGCCGAGCCAGATCGCGGCGACGAGCCCAAAGTTGAGGGTCAGCATCATCAGCGGCATCGTCGCCGCGCTGGTGCGGGTCGCGGCGATATTGCGGTCGGTCAGGCCGTCGTTGGCGCGGCGGAAGCGTCCGAGTTCGTGGTTGCTGCGACTGAACGCCTTGACGACGCGGACCCCGGCCAGGTTCTCCTGCATCACGGTGTTGAGGGTGTCGAGGCGGCTTTGCACCTGCGTGAACAAGGGATAGGTGCGGTTGATGATCCAGCGG
>JBBQRM010000640.1:0-1557 GCA_038214855.1 Rhodobacterales bacterium
GGTGCGGAGCGCGAGCGTGTCACCGCCCAGGGTCGCGCCCACTGCCAGGCGGGCGTCTTCGACCGCGCTCCGGTCGGTGGCGGGAAGGGTCGAAACCAGCACCGGCGCCGCTAGCTCCACGTCGGGCAGCGCGACGCGCGCCGCCGCCTCGGCACCGGCTCTGAAGCGGCTGCCGATGTCGGCGAAACGGTCGAGCGCCTCGCGCACGTCGGGTTCGGCGAGAAGCTCTAAGGGAAGGCGGGACTCGATCCCTGCCGCATCGCTCAGCACCAGCGGCAGGAAGGACGTCGTCGTCTCGTCACGAGCGACGGCGAGGCCCGCGTAGAACTCGATCTTCTCGATCTGCGACGTGCGGTAGCCCTCCGGCGAGCGGAAATCGAGGATCGACAGGATCGTGCCGGGGTCCTTCGATCCGATCCCGGCGAGCGCCAGCGTGGAGTTGCCGCCGAAGGGCCGGCCATAGCTGTGCATCTCGTTGAAGATCGGCAGCGGCAGCGACAGCGCGAACCGCGACGACGGGCGGAGTGCGATGTCGTTCTCCTGCGTGTAGACGAGCGGCTGGTTGTGCAGCGGCGCGGTCTCGCCGATGGCGGGGTTCACGGGCGTGCCCGAGCTCCACTGCGGCTCGACGTTCAGGGGCACGATCCGCGGCATCTCGGCATCACCCATCGCGTCGGCGAGGCCCTTGTGCTCGCCCCGCCCGATCAGCGCGTCGAGGATCGTGAGATGGACGCAGTCGCCGGCATTGACCGTCAGCACCAAGGGTTCGGGCCGGTCGTAGGTGAGGCGGATCGTGTCGAGCACCCGGCCGAGTGGGATCGACATCCACTCGGTCGGGTCGGCGAGCGCCTCGGCGGTGACGCTTTCGGGGTCGCCGAAGTTCAGGAGCCGCCGCGGGTCGACCAGCGCTAGAAACAGGCCGTTCGGATCGTAGAGCCGGCGCGAGTAGGAGGTTCCGGCGCGGCCGGTCTCGGTCGTGGTGCCGAACACCGTCTCGGCCTCGATGGCGACGATCGCGGCGTGGACGAGGGGCGCCTCCTGATTACATTGCGCCACCCGCTTCAGCCCCGGCGGCGCAGGCTCCGGGTCGGCGCGGCCGGGTATGCCCAGCGGCGGGCGGAGGACGGGCTCGAAGTTCCGGCGAAGCGCCGGCGGCAGGATGCGCTGACGCAGCGCCCGGTCGATCGCGTCCGGCAGCGGGCGCACGCCGTCCACCGCAAGGACGCCGAGGTCGAGGAGGTCCGGCCTGCCCAGCCTCTGGGCCAGATCCGCGTCGGCAAGATCGGCGCCCGCAAGATTCCGCAGCCTCCCGGCGATCTCGGGGTCGAGCGGCTGCGACACCGGCGGCTCCTCGGGCTCGACGCGGAGCAGGCGCTCCACCGCTTCGACGTTGATGTCGGCGAGCGGCGTGCCACGCCGCAACGCGAGTTCGAGGTCGCGCCGCGTGCCGCGCAGCTCCGAGACGAGCGCATGGGCAGCGCGCTTGGCCTCCTCGTCCTCCCAGACCCGAAGGAGGCCCCAGGCGCCGTTCCACAACGCATCGACCGAGCCGAAATG
>JBBQRM010000641.1:0-1555 GCA_038214855.1 Rhodobacterales bacterium
TCGGTCTGGAGGCTCTGTTGAGAATCGTCCGTTGCGCAGCCGGTCAGCATGATCGTCTCGATTGCGAGGACGGCGAGCCGCCGCTTCGAGCATCTGGCGTTGGACGTCATTGGGCTTCTCCGTGGTTTCGAGGCGTTCGACGAGGCGTCCTGCTCGCTCGCCGGACCGCCGGAGTGCGAGCAGGAACATGAAGATGGCCAGCGCGATGGCTCCGTAGCGCAGCGCCGCCCGCATCCAGGGGCTGGCGGCAATTGCGCCGAGCAAGGCAACGATCATCGCTGCCCTCGGCGCCAGTCATCAAGTCGGGCGTAAATTGTGACCGCGATCCCGCCGAGCGCGACGGCGATGAACACCCAGCGCAGTGTGTCGAGGTACGGCACGAGCGTCAGGATGGCGGTCTGCGTCTCGACCAGGACGCTTTGCGCAACCTCGACCCCGGCCGCGCCCAGCGTCGCGATGCCCGCCGCACCGCCGCCCTTCATGGTGCGGCTGTCGGCCAGCACTTCGCGCGCGGGAGGCGTCTCGGCTGCAAATGCGGTCGCCCGGACCGGGAACCGCTCGCCCCACTGACGCGCGGGCCCGAGGTCGATGTGCGTGAATCCTGAGCGCGGATAGAAGCCGAAGCCGAGGAACCCGACCGCCCGTGCCGCCGCCTCGAAGGCTACCGGGTCGTGGTTCGCCATGGCGATGTCGAAGGCGGCGCCGTCGAGGTGCTTGGAGCGGGTCGCACCGCCGACGGCGCGATTGTGCTCGGGGCTGCGGTAGGCGGACCGGAGGATGAGCGGCTTGCCGAGCCTGTCGCGCAGCGCCTGCAGCTTGTCGAGCGCCGGTTCGTTGACGAGCAGCTTGCCGGTGCCCCTGCAGGCGATCTCGGCCGGGCTGAAATTCGGCCAGCTCCAGGTGCCCTCAGGCACGTCGCGCCAATTGCTGTGGAATGTCGTGGTCATGTGGGGTCCTCCAGAAACGGAAAAACCCGCCTCCAGGGCGGGTCATGGTGGGCGGATGGGTTGGAGACTCGGCCCGGCTACGGATCGCCGCCGAAGATCTTAAGCTTGATGGCGATGCCAGCGAGCAGCGCCAGCATCACGCCGGTGGTGATCATTCGGACTGCCGTCTGCATGGCGGTGCGCCGCACCAGTCGGATGCAGTCGACCAGGGAGCGCAGGTCGCGGATGTCGAGCGCGGCCTCGTCGCCGTCGAGCCCGACATCTGCGAGCGCGCGCTTCGCGCCTTCCTCGGCCGCGCGGGTCAGGATCGCCTCGAACTCGGCGTCCCGCATGCGCACATAACCCTCGGATCGGGGTGGTGTCATCGGATCATCCTCCCACCGCTCAGCCGACCTTGCAGCCCCAGAACGAGGTGTGATCGGCGGCGAAGTAGCCGTCGGCGACCCGGAAATTCCCCTGAAGCTCGACGGTATCTCCCGCGGTGAGCGGCTCCATGGTCTGCAGCCAGATGGCGGTGGCCAGCGAGACATGGGTGGCGGAGATTTCGCCGAAGGAGCCGCGGATTTCCGTCGTGCCGTTCAGCACGAGCCGCCCGCGCATGCGGGCCG
>JBBQRM010000642.1:0-1553 GCA_038214855.1 Rhodobacterales bacterium
TCTGGTCGGGCGAGAGGGCCAGGTCGCGATAGTCGCGTGCGGGGACAGTCAGCGTTTCGGATGTGCCGTCGCGGCTGACGAACATCAGCCTTCGTTCATTCGATGCCGCCGCCGTGCCAGGGATGTACGCCAGCGAACCATCGTCGGCCACTGCGTACTGGACCGCGCCGCCGCCTTCGACGCGCACCCCCTCGACGACCGGCACCGGTGTGCCAACCGCCTCAAGCCGGGCGCGGTCGAACGGCACCGCCCACAAGGCGCCGCTGCGCACAAACACGAGATGGCCCGTGGGGAGAACGCGTCCGGCGGCGGCGGCTGGAAGAATCGTGCGGTGCGCTCCAGTGTCGACCTCGAGCAGGTGCAACTCTGCCGTGTCCGGACTTGTGTCGCTCAACGTGAACAACACGGCCTTGCCCCCCGGCAGTACTTGCGGGTACCACGCTCGCCGCGGTCCATCGATCTTGAGTAGCTCGGTGGCATCGCCTCCCGATGCACCGGCCTGCATCAGGCGTCCTCCAGAGGCTTGGGTGCCGAAGACGATGCGGCCATCCGACCCCCAGTTGGCGCCTCGGAAGCTGTCCACCGCGGCCACCGTTTGCGGTGGTCCGCCCGCTAGAGCCATTTTCTTCAGCGTACGGTCCGCTGCGGCAAACGCCAGCCACTGCCCATCGAACGAGAAAAACGGATCGCGGGCGCTCTCAGTTCCCGGGATGGCGAGCCCCTTCGAACTGGTCGAGTGGCCGGCGGAACAGCTGCGTGCTCGTAGTGCCACGCCTGGCCAGGTACACGAGCGTGCGACCATCTGGCGAGATCGCCAGCAAGCCGCCCGAGCTGGTCGGCAGCACGTCGGATGGCGGGAGCGTGATGGTGAATCGCCTCGTCGGCTGTGGATCCGGCGTCACCTGGTTTCTCGCGAACGCCCATGTTGCGACGGCCACGACGGCTGTGAGCGCCGCCGCGGCGGCGATGACAGGAAGCATCGATCGGCGCGGAATGGCCGCCGGTGTGACGACCATCGAGGGCGCGCCCGATTGCGACGGGTCGGATCCACTGAGCGCCTCGTGAATGTCGACGAGCGCGCTGCCGCATTCGCGCAGGCGCAGCTTCGGATCCTTGACCAGGCACCGCTTGAGCAGCCGGTGGATCGCCGGCGGCGTATCGGCCGGCAGCCGCGTCCAGTCGGGCTCGAACTTCAGCACCGTCGCCAGCGTGTCCGAGACATCCTCTCCGGGAAACGCCCTGGAGCCGGTCAGCATCTCGTAGACGACGACGCCGAAGGCCCAGACGTCGGCGCGCTTGTCGACGGGTCGGCCCTTGGCCTGTTCCGGCGCCATGTAGGCGGCCGTGCCAAGGATCATCCCCGCCTGCGTCGCATGCAGGGAGATGGTGGGCGAATTCGCGGCGCCGTCCCCACCCGCCCCACCGGCCCGACCCGCCCCCTCGACCGCCTTGGCGAGCCCGAAGTCCAGCACCTTCACGGTGCCGTCTAAGCGGACCTTGATGTTCGCCGGCTTCAGATCGCGATGGATGATCCCCTGCTCGTGCGCGGCTTC
>JBBQRM010000643.1:0-1551 GCA_038214855.1 Rhodobacterales bacterium
AGGGCGCGAGGAAGGCTACGGGGCCGATCATCCGCTCACGCCCGCGCGCCGATCGCCATGTAGAGCCACAGGAGCGCCGAGCGCGGGCTCTGGCTCGTGCGGTGGAACAGGCACCGCCAGCCGAGGCTGCGGGCGAGATCCTCGAGCCGCCCCCGCCGCTCGGCGAGCCGCGCGCCGTAGGCCTCGCGCAGCGCCCGCGCCCGCTGGGTCTCGAACTCGGTCGCGCGCCCCATGCTCTCGAAGATCACCCTGCCGTCGAAGGGGAAGACCTCCTCGGTCTCGTCGAGCACCTGGACGAAGGCGCCGCGCACCCCCTGGTCGGCGGCGTGCCCGAGCGCCGGCATCAAGGCCTCCGGATCGCCGAGAAAATCCGACAGGAACACCGCGCGCCCGCCGCGGGCCAGCCGGTCGGCGGGCGGCGCGCCATAGTCGGGGCGATCCTCGCGGGGGGCGCCCGCCAGCGCCAGTGCCAGCCGCCCGAGTTGCGTCCGGCCGGTCCGCGCCTGCGCCGCGGCCGTGCCCATCAGCGCCACGCGCTCGTCGGCCTTGATCAGCAGCACCGCCAGCGCCAGCGCCAGCAGCCGCGCCCGCTCGGCCTTGGAACGCGCAGCACCCGGGCCGCGGTAATCCATCGCCTGCGCATCGTCGACCCAGAGGCTCACGGTCTGCGAGGCCTCCCATTCCATCTCGCGGATATATTGCGCGTCCGACCGTCCGGAGCGGCGCCAATCGACCTGGGCGCGCGCGTCGCCTGGAACCGCCTGACGGTATTGCCAGAAGTTCTCGCCGAGCCCCGCCCGCCTGCGCCCGTGCACGCCCATCGCGACACTCGCGGCCAGCGTCTCGGCCTCGGCGAGCAGCGGCGGCAGGGCGCCTGCGATCTTCTCGGCGTCGCGGCGCAGCCCGACCGGGCCCTGGGGCTTCAGCGCCCCGCGCAGCGCAGGGGCGGCGGCGGTCAAGCCGCAGCCTCCACGCCCATCACCTCACCGACCAGCCCGGCGATCAGCGCATCGAGCGTCTGGCCCTCGGCGCGCGCCGCGAAGCCCAGCGCCATGCGATGGATCAGCACCGGATGCGCGAGCGCCGCCACGTCGTCGATGTCCGGCACCAGCCGCCCCTGCATCAGGGCGCGCGCCCGGATCGCCAGCATCAGCGCCTGCGCCGCCCGCGGCCCCGGTCCCCAGCTCACCGCGCCCTGAACGCTCGGATGCGCCTCGGCCGTGCCGGGACGCGCGGCGCGGACCAGATCGAGGATGCGCTCGGTCACCGCCTCGCCGACCGGCAGCCGGCGGATCAGCCGCTGTGCCGCAATCAGGCTCGACGCCTCGAACACCGGCTCGGCGCGCGCATCGTCGATGCCGGTCGTCGCCAGCACGATCGCCCGCTCGGCGTCGCGATCGGGATAATCCACGTCGATCTGCAGCAGGAACCGGTCGAGCTGCGCCCCGGGCAGCGGATAGGTGCCCCCCTGCTCGATCGGGTTCTGGGTGGCGAGCACGGGGAACGGCCGCGGCAACAGCCGTCGCTGCCCCGCCACCGAGACCTCGTGCT
>JBBQRM010000644.1:0-1538 GCA_038214855.1 Rhodobacterales bacterium
GCGGCCGCGGCCGACCGGCGGGCTGATCGTGACTTTCGCGGAAGGCTGCGCCGCCGTGGACGGAACCGCGCTCCTGCGCGACGCGGTGGGCGCCGAGGTGCGCAGCTTCGGCGACGCGGCGGACGGAGCGCCCGACCTCGGCGGCGACTGGGGCGCGGTCTATCTGGCGGCGATGGGCATCGGCTTTGTCTCCGAGGCGCCGGGCGGCGACATGGCGCGGATACGGGCGCTGCTCGCGGCGGACGCGCGGGTGGCGGAAGTGCGGCCGGAGTTCTTCCTCTACGCGCTCGAGACCTTCGAGGACACCGCCACCGCGACCTGGGGCCTGCACGCGACGGGTGCCGCACGCAGCCGCTTCACCGGACGGGGCATCCGCCTCGCCGTGCTCGACACCGGCATCGACGCCGGCCACCCCGACTTCGCCGGCCGCGCCATCGACATGCACAGCTTCGTGCCGGGCGAGAAGGTGGCGGACGTGCAGGGCCACGGCACGCATTGCGCCGGCACCGCCTCGGGGGGCGCGGCGGGGGCCCTGCGCTACGGCGTGGCGCCGGGGGCAGCCCTCCACGTCGGCAAGGTGCTCGGCGACAACGGCTCGGGGCGCGAGCGCGACGTGCAGGCGGGCATCGTCTGGGCGATGCAGGCGGGCTGTTCGGTGATCTCGATGTCGCTCGGCCGCGCGACCCAGCCCGGCGAGCGCCCGAGCCCCGACTACGAGCGGCTGGGCAGGCGGGCGCTCGCCGCAGGAACGCTGATCGTGGCGGCGGCGGGCAACGAGAGCGCGCGCGCCTACGGCTTCATCGCCCCGGTGGGGTCCCCCGCGAACGCGCCCTCGATCCTCGCGGTCGGCGCGGTGGACGAGGCGCTGGCGGTGGCGGAATTCTCCTCGGGCGGCATCGACGCCGGCGGCGGCGCGGTGGACCTCGCGGCCCCGGGCGTCGGCGTCTTCTCCTCCGTGCCGCGTCCGCGGCTCTACGCGAGCCTGCGCGGCACCTCGATGGCCTGCCCGCATGTCGCAGGCATTGCCGCGCTCTGGGCGGAGGCCGAGCCGGCGCTGCGCGGCCGGGCCCTGTGGGACCGGCTGGTCGCGAGCGCACTTCCGCTGGGCCAGCCCGCCCGCGACGTCGGCGCCGGGTTCGTCCAGGCACCGGGTGCCGCTTGGCAGACGGGCGTGACGGGGCTATCTTGAGCCTCGGAGGAGCAAGATGAGCCAAATCCATCTCAAGGTCGTCGTCGATGACGCGCATCTCGGCCGGACCGACGCGGTCTGCGCAGCGGTGCGCGCGGCGGGGATGCAGGTCGATACCGTGATCGTCGAGGCCGGCACCATCTTCGGCTCCGCCGACGAGACGCGGGTGACGGTGATCTCCCGCGTCGAAGGCGTGCTGCGCGCCGCTCCCGAAGGCGCGTACCACCTGCCGCCGCTGTCGGAGGACGCGCCGCAATAGAGCGGCGCTCGTTCCTGCACACGCGCGATAGCCGGCAGCCGGCTGAATATATTATTACTCTATTTCAGGTACTTGATATGCGTATCACGT
>JBBQRM010000645.1:0-1532 GCA_038214855.1 Rhodobacterales bacterium
AAACGCGCGCGCTACGATCGGGGCGAACTCGACGAGGAGGGCAATCCCAAGTTCGGCGGGTTCGGCGGCGGCGGCGGCGGCGGCGGCGGTTTTGGAGGGAGCGCGGGCGGTCCCGGGCAGCGAAGCGGCTTCGAGGGTTTCGACCAGGCGGGGACCGCCGACCTCAGTGACTTGTTCGAAGGCTTGTTCAGCGGGTCGCGCGGCGCGCGGCGCGGAAGCGCGAACCCCGGGGGCTTCGGCAACCGCGGACGCACCCCGCAGAAAGGCGCCGACATCGCGTACCGGCTCAAGGTGCCGTTTCTCGACGCGGCAACGCTCGCGCCCCAGCGCGTGAGCTTGGCCGGAGGCAAGACGATCGACGTCAAACTCCCCAATGGAGTGGAGGAGGGCAGCAAGATCCGCCTTGCCGGGCAGGGCCAGCCGGGGCCGGGGGGCAAGGGCGACGCCATCATCGCAATCGAGATTGCCGGCCACCCGCACTTCACTCGCGAGGGCAAGGACATTCGCCTGGCGCTGCCGATCAGCCTGAACGAGGCCGTGCTTGGTGCCAAGGTAAAGGCGCCGACGCCCGAGGGGCCGGTAATGCTGACCGTTCCCAAAGGCGCGACCTCGGGCAAGGTGCTTCGCCTGAAAGGTCGGGGGTTCACCGACAAGGCTGGCAAGCGCGGCGACCTGCTGGTCACGCTGGCAATAGACATTCCGCAAGGCGATGCCGCGCTCGAGGGCTTTGTCGCGACCTGGGACGGCGGCGGCAACCCGCGCTCGACCCTGGGGGTCTAGTGCAGGAGCTTCATCCACTCTCGCCCGAGGATCGGCGCAAGCGCCAGGCCGCCGAAACTGCCGCCTACGGCCCCAACGTGGTCGAGCAGATCCATCAGCCGCCGACCGCGTGGGAAATTACCAAGCGGGTGTCGATTGGCGTTTACAACGACGGCTTCATCCACGCCGGCAACCTGGCTTTCCTGTCGATCCTGGCCTTGTTCCCCTTCTTCATCCTGGCGACCGCCATCGCCCAGCTGCTCGGCCAGTCGGCCGACGGCGCGCGGACCGTCGCGACCGTTCTCGCCAAGCTTCCGCCGCAGGTCGCGGGGGTGCTCGCGGGGCCGGTCAACGAAGTGCTGACGGTGCGCACCGGCACCCTGCTGTGGCTCGGCGCGATCGTCGGGCTGTGGACTGCGGCAAGCTATATCGAGACCATCCGCGACATCATGCGCCGCGCTTATGGAGTGAAGTTCAACGCGCCATTCTGGACTTATCGGGTGAGTTCGACGGCGTTGATCCTGGTCGCGGTGCTCTTGCTGATGGCGGCGTTCGGCGCGACCGTGGCGCTAAGTTCGGTCCAGCATTTCGTGGTCGAGAAGGTGCCGGGGTCGAGCGGGCTCGCGACCACGCTCGGCATTTACCGGATTGCGCCGGGGATCGCCTTGTTCATCACCTTCTACTTCACTTTTCTTGCCCTGACCCCGTCGCGTTATCGCAAGATCGGCTGCCGCAAAGGGCCGGGAGCATTGCTGGTCACCGCGTGGTGGATC
>JBBQRM010000646.1:0-1531 GCA_038214855.1 Rhodobacterales bacterium
GCGCTTGTAGAGGCGGCGCTCGTGCACTGCGCGCCCGATTCCCGTCGGGTCGTGCGCCAGCAGCTCGGTCATGAGCGAGCCGTCCGTCGCAGTGGCGACAAACTCCGCATCGAGCCGGCCGGTCCCGACCGCCGCGCGAACCGCGCGCTTGAACATGCACGTCGCCGACCGCACCGCGTGGTGCCAATAGACATTCCGGTACATCTGGTACTTGGCAAAGAGCAGCGATTCCAGCGCGCTCACCCCCTTCTCGTGCACACCCACGGCGCGGCGGCCATCGGCTTCCTCCACGAGGGCGATCGATGCTAGGAGCCGGTCCACGTCGACGGTTCCGTATGGCACGCCGCACATCCGGGCGTCGCGACTCAGGTAGTCGATCTTGTCGAGGTCGAGCGAGCCCGAGATCAGGCCGGCGAGCGGCGAGTCGCTGCGGCCCTGGATGAGCCCGGCGATCCGCTCGATGAGCGCATCACCGCCGACCTGCCGAAGCACGATGGCGAGTTCACCCTCGCCGAGCCGCTGCGCGCCCAGAGCCTCGTGACTTGGGAAGCCGGCTTCCTCGAGGGCGTGCGAGAACGGGTAGTGTCCGATGTCGTGCAGCAGCGCCGCCAACCGCACCGCCACGCACTCCTCGGCGGGCACGCCGCGCAGGTCGCCGCGATCTCCGAGGACGGTGAGCGCGCGGCGCGTGAGATGGTACGCGCCGAGCGCATGCTCGAACCGGGAATGGGTGGCGCCGGGATACACGAGGAAGGCATGTCCGAGCTGGCGGACATGCCGGAGCCGCTGCACGGTCGGGGTGTCGAGCGCCGCGACCGCATCCGGCTCGAGGTGGATGTTGTCCCAGAGCGGATCGCGGATGATCTCCGCGTGGCGGGTCATGTCAGGCGCCCCGGTCAGGGATCAGATCCGCTCGGCCCCGAGACTCCAGCGTTCGGGGCTGCGCCAGAGAGCCGACAGGATCAGTTCGCGCATCCACATGAACTCCTGGGGCAGGCGGTCGTACAGCATCTCGAACAGCTCGCGGTGCGACAGCAGTTCGGCCTTCCACTGCTCGCGATCGACTTCCATCAGTTTCTCGAATGTCTCGCGCGGGAAATCGAGGCCTTCCCAGTTCAGGTCTTCGTAGCGGGGCATCCATCCGATCGGTGATTCGATGCCCGCGCCGCGACCGTGTACCCGGTTTACGACCCACTCGAGCACCCGCATGTTCTGCCCAAACCCGGGCCAGATGAACTTCCCGTTCTCGTCCTTGCGGAACCAGTTCACGCAGAAGATGCGGGGCGGCACCTTGAGGCCGCGGCCCATCTGCAACCAGTGGTTGAAATAGTCGCCCATGTGATAACCGCAGAACGGCAGCATCGCGAACGGGTCGCGGCGCACGTTGCCGACGGCACCGGCGGCGGCGGCGGTGGTCTCCGACCCGATGGTCGCACCGAGGTAGACGCCATAGTTCCAGTTGAAGGACTGGTAGACCAGAGGCACCGTCGTCGCGCGCCGGCCACCGTAGATGAACGCCGCGATGCGCACA
>JBBQRM010000647.1:0-1528 GCA_038214855.1 Rhodobacterales bacterium
GGGATATAGCCGTGCACCAGATCGTGCGCCGAGGTCTGGTCGGTGACGATATCGGGCACGAAGCCGCGACGCACGATTTCGGGATAGAGCTCGGCCGCATTGCCGACGAGGCCGATCGAGGTGGCCCGCTGCTCGCGCACCGCCGCGTCGATCATGCGCAGGGCGCTGTCGAGGTCGGGCGCGATCTCGTCGAGATAGCCGGCGTCCTGGCGCCGCTGCGCCTTCTCCTTGTCGACGTCGACGCAGAGGATGGCGGCACCGGCCAGGCGCCCGGCCAGCGGCTGCGCCCCGCCCATGCCGCCGAGCCCGGCGGTGAGGATGAAGCGGCCGGCGAGGCTGCCGCCGAAGCGCTTCTCGGCGATGCGCATGAAGATCTCGTAGGTGCCCTGGATGACGCCCTGGCTGCCGATATACTGCCAGGCGCCGGCGGTGAGTCCGCCCCAGGCGATCAGGCCTTTGCGCTCGAGTTCGTAGAAGACCTCCGCCTTCGCCCACTGCCCGACAAGGTTGCAATTGGCCATGATGACGAGCGGGGCGCGGGCGTGGGTGGGCATCAGCCCGATCGGCTTGCCGGACTGGATGACGAGGGTCTGGTCCTCGTCCATCGTCGTCAGTGCCGCAACGATCTGGCGGTGCGCGGCCCAGTTGCGGGCAGCCTTTCCGAGCGCCGCATAGACCACGAGATTGTCGGGGTCCTCGCCGACGGACAGCACGTTCTCGAGCAGCCGCAGCAGTGCCTCCTGGCGCCAGCCTTTGGCGCGGAGCTCGGTGCCGGAGGGGATGGGGAAGTTCGGGTGGCGAGGGTTTTGTCGGGGCATGCGGATACTATCGCATCATGCGGCGGAGAGTTCCATCATCCGGTCGGGGTGGTCGACTTGCGCCGCAGAGAGACGAACTGGGTGGGATCCGATATTGCCGCTCTCTCCAGGGACATCACACTTGCGCAGGGATGACAGCGGGGGCTGGCGGTGGGCGGTGGGTGAGGTGGCAGGCCCCTACCAGCCCTTCTTGCGCCTCTTCTTCCCCTTGACCCCGCTGAGCGCATAGCGTGCGAGGTCGATGCCCATGGCCTGTTCGACCGTTGGGTACACGGCGGGATCGAGGACGGAGGAGGCGTGGGGGATCACCTTCTTGGGGACGTGGAGGACGAAGACGTACATGCCCTCGCGCAGCTGGCCGGCGCTGAGCGGGGTACCGGCGGCGTCGAGGGTGGAGATGACGTCGGGGAAGGTGGCGATGCGGGTGCCGCCGGCGTCGTCGATGGCCATGTATTCGTTCATCACGTGCAGGGTGATGGCGGCATCCCCCTCGCCGAGCACGAAGCGACCGATGTCGAAGGCTTCGCGGGTATAGGCGAGGTCCTTGCTGGTGACGGTGCCCTTGGCGAGGATGCTGCCGCCGGTGGTCCTGACAATGGCATCGATGACGGCAGAGCCGCCCTTGCCCTCGGCGGCGATGATCGCCTCGCCGAGATCGAGCGCCAGGGTGATGCCGCCGAGCGCGGCGTGCCGGCGCACATATTTGGCGC
>JBBQRM010000648.1:0-1518 GCA_038214855.1 Rhodobacterales bacterium
GGCCAGGCGGGGCCCACCCATGCGGAGGGGCCGGTAATGCGCGGGCGCCGGCCAAAGCCCACCGCGATCCGGCGCCGGATCGGCAACCCGGGCAAGCGCGGCTTCAATGCGGCCGAGCCGGTGCCGCCCGAGGGGGTGCCGTCGTGTCCGGAACATCTGTCGCCGGTGGCGCAGGAAGAATGGCACCGGCTGGCCCAGACGCTGCACGACATGGGCGTGTTCACCACCGTCGATCGTGCGGCGCTCGCGGCCTACGCCCAGTGCTACGGGCGCTGGGTCGAGGCGGAGGAGAAGCTGCGCGAGACGCCCGCGCTCTACAAGACCCCGAGCGGCTACGTCCAGCAGTCGCCCTGGCTTGGCATTGCCAACAAGCAGCTGGAGCTGATGGGCCGCTACATGACCGAGCTGGGGATGACGCCCGCCGCGCGCTCGCGGATCAGCGTCACCCCGATCCCAGAGCCGCCCCTCCTCGTCAATGGCCCGTCGTCGGCGAAGGAGAAGCTGGCCCGCATGCTTGACGCGCTCGCGTCGCGGCTGCCGCAAGACGCCGAGCCCGCAGCGCCCGTCGCAGAGACGATCCGGCGGCCGGCCGACCGGCTCGGCTGACCGAGAAGATGCGCCGGATCAATTCGCTACACTACGCGCCTCGCCGAGAGTACAGACCTGCGCAACGAACGTTTGGCAGTTCTGTACGGAGGCCCGAGATGCGCATCGTCGCCTACGAGCGGGTCTCCACCGCGCGGCAGGGCGCGAGCGGTCTCGGGCTCGCGGCCCAGCGCCAGGCGATCGAGACCTATGCCACGGCACGGCATGCGGAGATCCTCGCCCGGTTCACGGAAGTGGAGAGCGGCCGCTGCCCCGACCGGCCGCAGCTCGCCCGGGCGCTGCACCTCGCGAAGGTCACCGGCGCGGTGCTGGTGATCGCCAAGCTGGACCGGCTGTCGCGCAACGCCGCCTTCCTGCTGGCGCTGCGGGACAGCGGCGTGAAGTTCGCCGCGGTCGATCTGCCGGAGGCGAACGACCTGACCGTGGGGATCATGGCCCTCGTCGCCCAGCAGGAGCGCGAGGCAATCTCGCGGAGGACCAAGAAGGCGCTGGCCGTGGCCAGGAGCCGCGGGGTGCGCTTGGGCAATCCCAACGGCGCGGCCGCGCTCCAGCGGGCTGGAGAGGGCGGTGTGGCGCTCAGGGCGGCCATCGCGTGCAACGCCGACCGACATGCGCGGGACCTCGCGCCGGTGCTGGAGGACATCCGCGCGCACGGGCACAGCAGCCTCGGCGCCATCGCCGCCGAGCTCAACGCCCGAGGCATGCTCACCCGGCGCGGCGGAAGGTGGCACAAGAGCACCGTGATCAACTTGCTCGCGCGGCTGGATCGATCAGCCTGAGCCGAGGAGTGTAGCAGTCGTCTGCTCGGGCCGAGATCGCCTGCCGCGGCACAAGTCGCCTGCTCCTGAACGAGCCTGCGTTCGACAAACTGCAGGCGCTCCGCGACCGGCTTGGCAAGCCGCTGATTGTCCG
>JBBQRM010000649.1:0-1512 GCA_038214855.1 Rhodobacterales bacterium
GTCCCGGACGGGGGGACCGGCGCGATCAAGCTGAAAAACGGAAGGTTCGCGGGCCTCGACCCCGCGAAAGCCGTAGGCCGCGCTCGCGGGTGGTTTTCTGCTTGATCGTCGGAGCCGGGCGTTCCGTCAGAACCCATTCTCGAAGCAACCGGGGGCAGGGGGGCCGCGCCGTGCGGGGAGACCTCAGGGAAGCGACAGACGAGGCTGGTGTCGGGGGTGTCGTGGGGGTCGGTTTCGCGCCTCGACGTCGACTGCGGGGGCTACTCGCGATCGCTGGACCGGCACCGGGGCAGGTGGGACGGCCACGGGACGCGGGGCGCGCAGGAGCCAATGAGGCCTCGCGCGGATCCGGGAGAAGAGGACACCGGGCGTCGCGTCGGAGCTTCGGCGTCGTGTCAACTCCATCGAGAGGGACGGCGAGAGAGCGCGCCGCCGAGACCGCTGTTCTTCCGACTTGCCGGCTCGTCGCCAGTCAGGCTGGCCTTTGTCATGCCCTCGGGCGCAAGAGCCGTTCGGTCTCACCCTCAGACATGAGGACTTGCTACAGGACGCTCTGCGGGATCCCTGCGAGCTTCGGCCTTCTCGGCGCTGACGCTTCGACAACCCCAGCCCGTCACGATGCCGATGCCGACGTTGCGGCCGCCATTGCCCCCGCAGCGGCGGCGCTGGACGATACCTTCGACGGGATGCCGCCGGCGGTTTTCGGTCTCGCGCCGCGGCTCCGGGGCTTCGTGACCCTCTTCCATTGCAGCGCTGGCGCCGGGAGCGCGAGACCCCCGCGACCCTCACGCCGCCATCCGGGCCGGGTCGGGCGCGATCGGCAGGATCGCGAGCACGCGCTCGAGGACGGGCAAGCTCAGCGCCGGCTCCTGCGGATCGTAGGGCAGGAACACGCGGGTGCGCCAGCTAATGATCTCGGTGAAGCAGCCGGCCGCCTTCAGACGGGCGAGCTCGTCCACCGGAGCGGCCTCGATCTCGAGGCGGGGGCCATTGCCGATGCGCCGGATCTTCAGCGCAGCTCCGCCGATCAGCGCGATGCGCCGGTCCTCCTCCCTGAGCGCGGTCAGCACGCTGGCGGCGTCGACGACCTCCGATGGTGCGAGCAGCACCCGAAGCGCCCCGGCGTCAGGCTCGGAGAGCACCCGTCCCAGCACGGCGGTCCCGTCGTCGGTCATCGCCCGCCAGATGCGCTGCTCGGCTTGCGGCAGGTGCCTCCAGACCGGCAGCAGCAGCCCGGTGACCATCCAGAAGCGCGTGATCCGCTCGCGCGGGGCTGTCGCGGCTGCGTCGTCCCAGGCGGTCGGGAACGCTGCGTCATCGGCCGCGTTCCACGGCTCGGCGCGGAACGCGTGCTCGTGGGCGTAGCGGTCCCAGGTTGGCGCGAACAGCCGCACGCGGCGGATCGTGGTGCCGTCATCGGTCATCTCGCTCGCTGCGCGATGCATGAAGATGGGCTCGGCGGTTTCGCGATGGATGCAGCGAGCCTCCGCCGCGGCATGCTTTTCCATAGCC
>JBBQRM010000650.1:0-1511 GCA_038214855.1 Rhodobacterales bacterium
CGCGATCGTCGGCGGCCATTCGCACACGCTCTTCTCCAATACCGTCGAGGGCGCCGCTTTCGACTACCCGCACATGGTTACAAACCCGGAGGGCCAGGCGGTGCCCATCGTCTCGGCCGGCAGCTATTCCAAGTATCTCGGCCACCTGCAGCTCGTCTTCGACGCGCAAGGCCACGTCACCGCGGCGACCGGCGACACGCAACTCCTCGACGCGAGCGTCACCCCCGACGCGGGCATCCTCGAGCGGATCGAGGCGCTCGCCGCACCCATCGAGGAGCTGAAGGCCCGGGTCGTCGCCGAGATCGACCACGACATCGACGGCGGCCGCGACACCTGCCGGGCGAAGGAATGCGCGATGGGCGACCTCGTGGCCGAGGCGATGCTCGACCGGGTCCGCGACCAGGGCGTCGACGTGGCGATCCAGAACGGCGGCGGCCTGCGCGCCTCGATCGCATCGGGCGAGGTGACCAAGGGCGACATCCTCGCGGTGCTGCCGTTCCAGAATACGCTCGCCACCTTCAACCTCACCGGCGCAGGCATTCTCGCTGCCCTCGAAAACGGCGTGAGCCAGGTCGAGGAGGGCGGCGGCCGCTTCCCGCAGGTCGCGGGGCTCACCTTCGCCTTCGACCCCGAGGTTCCCCCGATGGAGGGGCGGGTGCGCGACGTGATGGTGCGCGAGGGCGAGAGCTGGGTGCCGATCGACCCGGCCAAGACCTATACGGTGGTCACCAACAACTTCCTGCGCGGCGGCGGCGACGGCTATGCGGTGTTCCGCGACGAGGGGCGCAACGCCTACGACTTCGGCCCGAACCTCGAGGACGTGCTCGCCGACTATCTCGCCGCCCGCCCGGACTACGAGCCTACCACCGACGGCCGCATCACCCGCGTGCAATGAGTTAACGGAACATGAAAACGCGGATTTTTATCCAATGTTTTCAACTGGAAGATGCATGTTGCACTGTGCAACACCGTGCAACCCCCCGCCGCCGGCCGCCGCCTCAGCTGCAGGAGAGATGCCCCAGCTTGGTCCGCTGGCAGCGCGCGCCCGGCCCCGGCGCCTCGCCGGGCCTGAGCATCGTGTCGCCGAAGACGTCGCTGCGCCAGGACGGCACCAGCACCGGCAGCTTCGCCTGCGGGCGCCGCTGCACCGTCTCGAGCCCGCCCTGGACCTCGAAGGGCTTCCATCGCGCCGGCGGCGTGCCGCTGCAGGCGACCCCGCCCAGCGCATCGGTCCGGCAGATTGTCTGCGCCGCCGCGGGAGCGGCCAGTGCGGCGACCAGGATTAGGGCGAGAGTTCGCATGCCCTCACCCTAACCGGCGCACCGCGGCGCGGTCAAATCACGCCCTGAAGCGGCCCCGCATCCACCGCTACAGGCCCCTCTCCTCGCGCTGAACCTCCAGCATGGGCCGCAGGGCCTCGGCCGAGGCCGCGATGTCCTGCTGGACCGCCCGCCGGGCCTGCGCCCCATCGCCCCGGTCCAGTGCCTCGATCAGCGCCCGGTGCTGCCGGT
>JBBQRM010000651.1:0-1511 GCA_038214855.1 Rhodobacterales bacterium
ATCGACTGGTGGTACCACAACATGGGCTCGATTACCGGGGCGGGGGTGGCGGAGACGACGAACCAGCTCGAATACGACGACGAGGTGGCGCATTTCGCGCGCGCCAAGCTCTACGACCTCGGCCGCGGCCACGACCCGCGGCCCTGGTGCCTGACGGTGAGCTTCACGCATCCGCACGACCCGTTCGTGGCGCGGCGCAGGTTCTGGGACCTCTATGCCGACTGCCGGCACCTCGCGCCCGAGACGGGCGAGCTCGGCTGGGAGGCGCAGGACCCGCACTCGCGGCGCATCCTCGAGGCGTGCGACCGGGGGTCCTTTGAGATCACGTCCGAGCATATCGCGCGTGCCCGGTGGGGCTATTTCGCCTCGATCTCCTACATCGACGACAAGATCGGCGGCATCCTCGACGTGCTCGGCGCGATCCGGTCGGAGGAGGAGACCATCGTCGTCTTCACCTCCGACCACGGTGAGATGCTCGGCGAGCGCGGGCTGTGGTTCAAGATGAGCTTCCGCGAGGGCTCGGCGCGCGTGCCGCTGATGATCGCGGCGCCCGGGATGGGCGAGGGGCGGGAGGACCGGCCGGTCTCGACCCTCGACACAGGCGCGACGCTGGCGGCGCTCGCGGGGATCGACCTTGGCGAGATTGCCCCCTGGTGCGACGGAGAGAGTCTCGCCGGAGGTGCTGCGGCGCGCGGGCCGGTGCCGATGGAATACGCCGCCGAGGCGAGCGTGGCGCCGATGGTGGCGCTGGTGGAGGGGCAGTGGAAATACACCGCCTGTCCGGCCGATCCGCCGCAGCTCTTCGACCTTTACGCCGACCCGCAGGAGCTGCGCGACCTCGCGGACGATCCCGACCATGCCGAGCGGGCGGCGGCGATGGCGGAGGCGGTCGCGGCGCGCTGGGATCTCGACGCCTTCGACGCGCAGGTGCGCGAGAGTCAGGCGCGAAGGCTCATAGTCTATGAGGCTTTGCGCAACGGCGCCTACTATCCCTGGGACTTCCAGCCGCTGCAGCGGGCGTCGGAGCGGTACATGCGCAACCATATGGACCTGAACGTGGTCGAGGAAGCCGCGCGCTTTCCGAGGGGGGAGTGATGGCGCTCACCGTCTACGGCCGCGCGACCTCCTCCAACGTCCAGGCGGTGATGTGGGGGATCGCCGAGCTGGGGCTCACTGCCGAGCGGCTGGACTACGGGCATGTCCACGGCGGCACCGACAGCCCCGAGTTCCAGGCGATGAGCCCGCACGGGCTGGTGCCGGTGCTGCGCGACGGCGAGCTGGTGGTCTGGGAGAGCTGCGCGATCCTGCGCTACCTGGGCGCACGCTATGGGGCGGCGCCGTTCTGGCCGGAGGATCCGGTGGCCCGCGCGCCCATCGACATGTGGGCGGAATGGGCCAAGGGGACGCTCGTCGCGAGCTTCACCGTGCCGATCTTCTGGTCGCGGGTGCGCACGCCGGCGGCCAAGCGCGACGAGGCGGCGCTGGCGCGGGCGGTCGCGCGCTTCGACGGC
>JBBQRM010000652.1:0-1508 GCA_038214855.1 Rhodobacterales bacterium
CGGCCCTCGCGAGCTACCAGCTCTTCTGGCGCGGCGCACGCGGCGAGGCGACACTGAGCGCGACCGGCGTCACCTCGAACGGCTTCTCCGCGGCCGACGAGAACGACGGCAACACCGAGGAAGACGGTCTCGAGGCCGGGCGCCTGTCGCTGACCGGAACCTTCTACGCGACCGATGCCGTATCTCTCTTCGGCACCCTCTTCCGCCAGTACGAGCGCGGCGAGTTCGACGGATCGGGCGGCCCCGGGGGCGATGCAGCCGAAAACTTCGCCCGGACACGCTCGACCGGCATCCTCGCCGGCGTCGCCGTCGAGGCAGCCGGCGTCGCGCATCGCGCCAGCGTCTCGCGCTTCGACCTCGACCGCGAGAGCTTCGCCTTCGGCGACCTCTTCGCCACGGAAGGCAGCCGCGAGCGTGTCGAATACCTCGCCGACACCGCGCTGGGGCCGCGGGTGGCGCTTCAGCTCGGCGCCGACTGGACGCGCGAGAAGACCCGTATCGCCGAGACCGAGGCGAGCCACGTGACCGGCGTCTTCGGCCAGCTGACGCTCGCCCCGCTCGAGGCGCTCACCCTGACCGCGGCCCTGCGCCAGGACGACCATTCGGCTTTCGGCACCTATCCCACCGGGCGGCTGACCGCGGCCTATCTGGTGCGGCCCGACACCACCTTGCGCGCCTCGGTCGGCACCGGGTTCCGCGCGCCCTCGAACTTCGAGCTCTTCGATGCGTCGAGCGGCAACCCGAACCTCGACCCCGAGACCAGCACCTCCTGGAACGTAGGGCTCGAGCATCGGCTCGCAGGCGGCCGGGTCTCGGCCTCGGTGTTCCGCCTCGAGATCGACGACCTGATCGACTACGTCGGTGTCTTCGCGCCGCCGGATTTCGCCTGCACCGGCCCTTGCTCCTACGTCCAGGTGCCGGGCACCAGCACGACCGAAGGCTTCGAGCTCGAGGCGGAATATGCGCTCGGCGCGCGCTGGCGCCTCGGTGCCGCCTATACCTACACCGACGCCACCGACCCCGACGGGTCCCGGCGCGACCGCATCCCGCGCCACGACCTCGCCGTGACGCTCGCCGCAGCCCTCACCGAGCGGCTGGATCTCGCGGTGACCGGGCGCTACCGCGGCGACGTGATCGACGACAGCGCGCCGCTCCTGCCGGGGCAGTTCGACGGCATCGGCGACCATGCCGTCGTCGATGCGCGCCTCGGCTACGCGGTGACCGAGCGGGCGGAGGCGTATCTGCGGGCCGAGAACCTGTTCGACACCGACTACCAGGTCTCGCGCGGCTACGGCACCTCCGGCTTCGCGCTCTACGCCGGCGTCGCGGCGCGGTTCTGAGATGCGGGCGCTCGTCCTCGCAGCCTGCGCCTGCGTCCTCGGGCTGGCGCTCGCCGCCGGCACGGCGCCCGCACCGGAGGCGAGGCTCGGTGCGCCGGGGCGGGTCGTGTCGATGAACCTCTGCACCGACCAGCTCGCGATGCTGATCGCAGCACCTGGACAGATCGC
>JBBQRM010000653.1:0-1507 GCA_038214855.1 Rhodobacterales bacterium
GGGCGCCTTTCCCGCGCCGCGGCCGGCCAGCTTCGCCTACCTGCTGATCGGCACGTTCATCGGTGCGGGTATCGTGGCGGAGAGCACCCTGTGGGAGGGACCGACCGGCAACTCGGCCAATATCGGCTCGATGCTGGTGACCGACCGCTTCGGCGACCAGAATTTCGTCCACCTGCTCGCCACGATCTACGCGCTACAGCAGCGCCTTGCCGGCGCCGGGATCGAGGTGCCGCCCACGACACCGCTGTTCTGGCCGTGGAGCGACTGGGAGCCGCATGTCGCCGAGTGGATCGAGGATGCGGCATGGGCCCTAGCCAAGGCGGTGCTCAACACGGCTGCCGTGATCGAATTCAGGACTGCGGTGATCGACGGGGTGATGCCGCCGGAGATCGTGGACCGGCTGCTCGTGGCCGTGCGGGAGAATATCTCGCGATTGCCCAGTTTAACCTTTGATTCGCCACAGATCGTCCGCGGGCACCTCGGCGGCGCGGCGCCGTCCAGAGGGGCGGCCTATCTGCCTATCTTCAAGCGCTTCTTCTCGCGCGATCTCAATCACATGGCCGGCTAGGGGACGCGCAGTTCGTTAAAGTTGTATATGGAAATTAATCGGCCATTTGCATCCGTCGTGTAGTGACCTTCCCAGCGGAAGGAGTTCGCTATGCGACTTATGGTTGTCGAAGACAACAGAACGAACCTGCTGGTGCTCAAGGGCATCCTGCAGAAATTCGAGGGCTGCGAAGTCGAAGCTTTCCTCGACCCGGTCGAGGCTCTTGCCCGCGCCGAGACAGTAACGTTCGACCTGATCCTCGTCGACTACCTGATGCCAGAACTCGACGGCCGCGAGTTCATTGTGCGGCTGCGGGCGCGGGACCAGTATCGGCACGTGCCCATGGTGATGATCACCGCCGACGGCAACCGCCAGACCCGCATCGACAGCATCAGCGCCGGAGCCACTGACTTTCTCAACAAGCCCATCGACCCGGTAGAACTGCGGGCACGCATCGGCAACCTGCTGATGCTGCGGCGTCAGCAGCGCGATCTTGAGAAGCGGGCCGATTGGCTGGCCGAAGAGGTCGCCCGAGCCACCCAGCATCTGGCCGATCGCGAGGAAGAGGTGATCTGGCGGCTGTCGCGCGCCCTCGAATATCGCGACAACGACACCGGCGACCACACGACGCGCGTCGCCAATGTCGCCCGCTTGCTGTCCGAAGAACTCGGCCTGGGGAAGGAAACCAGCCGAACCATTTACCTCGCTACTCCGCTGCACGACATCGGCAAGGTCGCCATTCCCGACGCCATCCTCAACAAGCCGGGACGCCTGACCCCCGAGGAAATCGACGTCATGCGCACGCATGTGCCGATTGGCGAGACCATCCTATCGGGCGGCAACACGGAAGTCGTTCGGGTTGCCGCGCGCATCGCTGGGGCACATCACGAGCGCTGGGACGGCACGGGTTATCCCAACCGCAATGGTGGGACAGCAATTCCTATCGAGGGGCGTATCGTC